>NZ_NOLK01000133.1:0-22960 GCF_002245985.1 Nostoc sp. 'Peltigera membranacea cyanobiont' 232 | reverse complement strand
ATGTACTTTACTGCCGGGAACATGGTTATGCTCCTTTGGGGATGTCCAAATTTATTAGCCATTTAAAAACAGTCTTGCCCCACAACTTCAAGGAACGTAGCTGGACACCCACGGTCAACGGAAAGCGTGAAAGAATTCAGTCCCACTTTGCATTCATTGAACCACTGGCTGGGGTCTTTGAAATGAAAGTACCGGAGGGGCCACCGGATAGCTCACAATCCTCTTCGGAATTTTGGTATTGCTTTAAAGATAAATGCCTTGAAGGGGGAATAGAGGAATTCGAGGAGTTTTTTCACCCTATTAAAACCCCAGAACCCTTACACAGCAAGGCTGTCCACCCTGTCCACCCACTAAATACCCCTCAATTTGACCCTGGACAGGCTGAAAGCCTTACACAGCTTGGCTGTCCACCCTGTCCAATTGTCCTCCCCCAAGAATTAGCATTGCAAAAAAAAGATGAAGAAAATTTTGATTGTGGAGTTAATCAAATTGTCAATTTAACTGATAACCCTTCAGTCCCCAATGACAATGTGTCCAACCTGGACAGCCCTGCTGTGACTGGGTTTGAGCCTGTCCAACAAGTTAATCTTGCCGAAAACTCCTTGGACAGCCTGGACACCCCTGCTGTAGCTGGGTTTTCTCCTCGACAAGATGGTGAATTGATAAATACACGAGAAAGCGAATTATCTTGCCCGGAATTGAAAGTTGGGGATAAAATTGAGTTTTTCAACGACAGTGTTCGCAAGTGGCAAGTCGGAATCATTAAGAGCGTTCAATTAATGGAAACATATTTTTGTAGCGCAACAATTGAGTATCGAGGCAATAAATGTCAATTATGTCAATTAGAAATCTTCAGAAGTGATTGGATCAAATTTCTGCATCATTTGCGTTAAATCAGTTAACTCTTAACTGTTCCAGTCTGTGCAATCGCACTTGGGGGCAAGTTGTTAAATGCCTCAAGTCTTTGTATGTTCAGCTTTCGTCCCGATGTCGAAATAATTCCATTTACCGACATTCCTCCAACTGGTTACAGCATCGTCAAGCTTGCCGTGACTGTGCTTTTACCCATTGCATAACCAAATTGTGAACCATACTGTTACCAAAAGTTAACGTAGTTTCAAGGTTTTGAGCAAATCTTCAGTATAACAAAATGAATCAAATTATGTCCGCGTGTTTTAAATGTGAATCATAATGCAACCTAAAGTTTTATTTTTTGACTTGGTAAAAAATGCAGAGCAAGACACACTAATTTAATCGAAAATTTGGAACTTTCGGTCAAATCAGGGTAAAAATGCCCACAATATGGTTCAAAAATATATTTAGCCAAAAATTAAGTGATAAAGCGATCGCCTGAAATCTGAATTTTTATTTCTCTCTCATCGCGGTACGGTACGAATGAACTATAAGACCATGTTCCTTGCTGTAATTAAGTTTTGAGTTTTTTGAACTCAATTTATAGCTTTTAACTATATGTTGTCCTAGTGCAGAGTGAAGTATGTCCCGTTCCTTTGGTCAAATTATCGTTCAAATCACAAGTAGCCATGTATTGATATCTTTCAAACATTGCCTAGTTTGGCTTATTTTAAGCAATGTTATGAGCGCAACTGAGCCGATTATCTTTGCAATTGGAGATAGTTGCTTCATTTGTTCTAGCTGATACTGTCCGGTTCACGCGCACTATGAAATAATTTCAGAGCATTAAGTTGGCATAGATGATATAAAAAAAATTGCAAAAACAATGGAACTGGCAACTTCGCCATTGCATCGCTATCTGAAAGACAATTTGTATGACAACTATAAATCTCTTAATGAAGGCGCACTAGCTCAATACGAAACATCAGAGTCGTTCGGCATCTGCCTAGTGACCAAAAGTGGTCAGGTATTTAAAGAAGGAAATTGCAATAAATTATTCACAATTCAATCAATTTCCAAACCTCTTGTTTATGGTTTAGCATTAGAAGATCATGGTCGTGAGTATGTCAATGCCAGAGTGGGTGTTGAACCAACGAAAGAAGCGTTTAATTCTATCATTTTAGATGAAAAAACAAATCGTCCTTACAACCCACTAGTAAATACAGGTGCAATTGCAACTACCGATTTAATCAAAGGCTATAGAGTTACAGAACGTCTCCAACGCATCCTTGATATGTTCCGCCGTTACACCGGACGAGAACACGAGATTAATGTCCCTGTTTTTTTAACAGAAAGAGAAACAGGACACTATTATCGAGCGATAGCACAGATGATGCTCAGCTTTGGCATGATAAGCAATCACATTGAGGAAACCCTCGACCTTTATTTCCAGCAATGCTCGATTATGGTTAACACCAGTGATTTAGCAATCATAGCAGCTACCCTTGCCAATGGTGGTGTCAATCCCATTACTAAAGAACGGGTGATTGATGAACACTATGTTCAGGATGTGATCAGCCTTATGCTCACTTGTGGAATGTACGAATACTCCGGGGAGTGGGCATATCGAGTAGGAATACCTGCAAAAAGTAGCTTGGGCGGAGGAATTACTGCGGTTGTTTCAGGCAGGCTGGGAATTGGAACTTTTTCCCCACTGTTAGATGCCAAAAGCAATAGTATCAGAGGTATCAAAGTTTGTGAACACCTCGCCAGAGATTTTGGCTTACATATCTCTAATGCTGCTAAACCAAAGCTCATTTTAGAAGATTTGATTGAGGGAGTTAATTCTGTCCAACGCGGGGCTAGTCTCAGTGGGGCTAACCTCATGGGAGAAGACCTCTCGAAAGAAGACCTCACTAACAAAAACCTTGTTGGGGCTTACCTTAGCGGGGCTAACCTCACCGGAGTTAATCTCATCGGACTTGACCTTAGCGGGGCTAACCTCATTGGGGCTACCCTCATCAAGGCTAACCTTAGCGGGGCTACACTCATCGGAGCTAACCTCTACAAAGCCAACCTCAGCGGGGCTAATCTTAGCGGGGCCAAACTTAGTGGGTTTGGACTTAGCGGGTTTGACCTTAGTGAGGTAAACCTCACTGGGGCTAATCTTAGCGGGGCTGACCTCAGCGGGGCTGACCTTAATAGGTTTGACCTCACTGGAGTTAACCTCACTGGAGTTAACCTCACTGGAGTTAACCTCACTGGAGTTAACCTCACCAGAGTTAACCTCACCAGAGTTAACCTCAGCGGGGCTAATCTCAGCGGGACTAACCTAAGTAAAACTCAAGCACTAGGAACAGATTTTACTGGTGCAAAGTTTACAGGAGCTTGTTTGGAAGACTGGAATATTAATTCTGCTACAAAACTAAATGATATTGATTGCCAGTACGTCTACTTAAAAAGTGGCGAACAAGAACGTCGTCCAAGTAGTGGAGAGTTTAAACCAGGGGAGTTTACCAAGCTATTTCAAAAAGCTTTAGAAACAGTTGACTTAATTTTTGCTGATGGAATTGACTGGAAAGCTTTTCTTCTCTCCTTCAAAGAGCTACAGGCTGAATATGGTGAAGAAAACTTATCAGTCCAAGCCATTGAAAAGAAAAGCGGTGGTGCGTTTGTAATTCGGCTAGAAGTTCCACCAGAAGCCAATAAAGCAGATATTGAAAGTCAGGCTAAAGCATTATATGAAATAAAGCTAAATGCACTAGAAGCTATATATCGAAACCAATTAGAGGCTAAAGATGTAGAAATAGAAATTTACCATAAGGAAAACGCCAACTTATGGGAACTAGTTAAACTAGCGGCAAATAAACCTATTCAAATTCAAAATACTATTAATGTTACAGCTAAAGCGGATAACTCTATGGTAAATAACTCTAACAAAGAATCTAATTTCAACTTTCAAAACCCTCAATTTGGTGGTGGTTTAATAAACGCTGATACAGTTAACGCCCAACAGATAGGGAATATAATAAGTTACACATCCGAACAAAAGCACAATCTCGCTCAAGCCGCAGCAGAAATTCAACAACTTCTTTATCAATTATCTCAAACTAGCTCAACAACAGATGAAGCAATTACAGAAGCAATTCATCAAGAAATTAAACACAATCCCACACTAAAAGCCAGGTTACAATCAGCGCTAAAAGCTGGTGGTCTAGAAGCATTAAAGGCAATCTTTAATCATCCACTTTTCAATATTCCGGCTGAAACAATAAAAGGATTTCTAGAAGCCGAATAGGTGATGCTTTGGGTTTACTTATGGGGACGGAGAAGCTTTTTGTCCTGTCGTTTGGTATTTACTTTTGACTGTTGGTGTAATGAAGCCTCTTCTACTCTTAATAACGGTTCCGCCACTGGTGACAGCATCGCCAAACTCGCAGCTAGCTGCGCCCAACACCTGCTCGTCAGATACTTCCAAATATTTCTGCAACCCTACAAAACTGTAAAATAAGGTTCGTAGGGTTCTTAGAAGCTAGGAGTTAGGTTTACCTGGATAAATTTCCCAAAGTTCGTTTTGAAAATCAAACGTCCATTCTGTCTTATCTCTCAATTCAGAGAGCTTGTTATAAATTTTTTCTAACCCATCTTTGATAGAGTACAAAGAATACTTAAGAGCCGAAACTCTAGGCTTTCCATCTCTATCATCGCTTTCACCATAGAACATAAGTGGATAATACGAGTCAGTTTGATCGACTAGGACAAACCCCTTGGGTATTTTATTGGTTCCCTTTGCAAGGGAGGTTCCCGCAAATGGGTTCCCCGCAAATGGGTACAACTCAATAAAACCTTTGCATTGGTAGTAATTATCCTTCTCCAGCGTTTTGATAAGGTTATCTACCTGTTGAACCATCCAATCAGGCTTTTCACCCTTGATGATATTTATGGCAATTGAATAAGTGATAGCGTGTCTGTAATAAATAGGGTATCCAACATTCCCATCACCTCTCATACCTTCACGCAAAAACCAATCGTCTCGATCAAGAATCTCTAAATTGCGAGGCATAAGCCACTTATCCTTTGAAGAACTAATTATAATAGTTCCCCTAAATTGTGCGATCGCTCTTGATCCGCAAATCTTCAATCACTGGGATAGACCTAGTTGCAAGTTTTCCCTTGGTGTTTGACTTCCTAATAATCAGCCGGGGTCTAACATTGCCCTTGGTTGTGTAGATATCTTGAGTTTGTAGCGTACAGCATTCGCGGATTCTACAGGCACACCTCATCTTTCCTATCGCTCCTCAGTCCTACGTAGTGAAAAATTTCAGTAATAAAACGGCATAGTGTAAAACTGTCATTTTTATGGTAATTCTGTGGCATTTCTACGGCTGATTGATGGTAAATCTGTGGAATTGGAGCCAGAGGAAAGCATTTCATTTTGGCAGTTCTATGTCAGTTCTGTGTTGAATTTGTGGTCTGAAAAAATTGGGATTTTGACGCACAGTACGCCATCTTTGGCGGAAAGTTTTTTTGAAAAAAAGTGAGGATCAAAGTGAATTCAAAATCACTTGAATCAAAAAGAAGTACCAAACAGCTACATTAATACTACAAAACTAACTGTACAGTTCACTACTAGAACGCTGACTTTAAAGACTCAATTCATCATCCTGCTCCTGCTGTTGCTGATTCTGTTGCCTTAACTGTCGCCCATAATCAAGTAGCTGCTGGTTCCAATCGTCAGCCTTGCACTTGAGCCGCTTGGACTGTGGTAGTAGTTCCTTAACAACTCGTGCAGCTGCATTGCCAGCATCGTCCGAGTCAAACGCCACTTGTAAATTAGGAATATTCTGCAATTGCTCTACTGGTAAGCTTTTGGGATTATCTACCGCCATGTACAAAGTTCTATTGGGTGGCACGTCGCCTAAGCGCTGATATTCCAGCATGGCAAAAGACACGGCATCAATGGGCGATTTCAAAAGCACCACTTTCTCTACAAGATCAGTTGGCTGTCCGCCTAAGTGGAAGTGAAACCAGCTATCACGCCGCTTAGTCCCTTTCTTGTAACCTTTGAAAGTGTTGTTTTCTCCCCGTGTCCCCCGCAGGAACGCTCCTATTGCCTGGGGTTCTTCGCTAAGATTCCGCATGACGAACACAGCGTTTTGCTGGTCATCAGCGTAAACTAGCCCCCTCTTATGCAGAAGTTCCACAAAATTTTCAGGTATTCCCCGTTTCTGGATCAGGTAGTTGGAGACTCCCTGCCACTTGCTTTTATCCTCAACTGGTAGCCTGAATTTGTCGCGTGGTTCTAACTGGATAATCTCAGCAGCCACTGTTTTCGCTTTAGCGATCGCTGCCCCAATAGCCCCAGCTTCACCAAATCGCTCATGTAACCAGACGACCGCTTGCCGTACATTGCAATTGTTAACGTGCATCACCAAATCAATTGCACCTGAGCTACCCTTCTGTTGTTCGGGGGCGAAGTCGTAAAACTTGGGCCCATCTATATTAATGATGTGTCCGTGACCCCTCCATTTCCCTTGGTCATTGTGTAGCCCCAACTCCCAGGCGACATCCTCTAAGGGCAAGTCGCGCAGTTGTTGGGTTTTTAATTCCAGCGATCGCACAATTTCTTCTAGCCGTTGTCGTTCCTTCTCGCTGGCTCTTGCCCGTTGCTCCGCCCTCTCCAATCGCTCTTGCATGAAAGCCCGGTCAGCCAGTTGGTGGTTAATCGCTTGGAACTGGTCATCTGACTGAATCCTGGTTACATAACTACTAGCTGATTCAAAAGGCGTTGGCGCTAATTGGTTATTTGTAATGACTGCGGTGAGTGGTTCACTATTAACCGCTTGGTAATACTCTTTTACTTTAGTGTGAGTTGCTTTGCTGCCCTTGACCCCTCGTTCAATGCCCAAAGGAGCGAGTGCAGCAGCATAGCTATCTTGCAGCTTGGATAACTTGATTCTTCCCTGCCCACCTCTACCGCCAAACATCGCGTCATGACTGACTCTCCCGGTTTTATCGTTCACTGGCACGATGTAAGCGTGGATGTGTGGGGTACTTTCATCTAGGTGGAGTTCTGCCCTGACGCACTTTGATCCATAGTTTTGAGCTAGCCAGTCACGAGATGCGATCGCCCATTCCTGCATCAGTGAATCAGACCACTGCCCAGAAAGAGATGGATTTAAGGGGCGGAAATATTCAGGCGATGCCGAGAGAAACATTTCGGTGCATAACACTGCGTCCTTTCGGGGTAGATACTTGAGCGTAGAGATTTTCTCCTTGACTATCTCCTCTAAAGAGCGATCGTCTTCTCCCCCAATCAACCGGACATTCTCTTTGGTTGGATCTGCGTTGGGTGTTTCTCTATTCCTGGTAACATGGTCATCACTTCCCGCAACGTTGCCGAATGTTTTTAGTTTTTCAATTCTGAGAATTGTTAGTGGCGACATAAAAGATTTATGCTACAAATGCAGTACTGTGTAGTACAAAAAAACCCCGTAGGGCGAACGACGGTTTCATGTCATGAGCGCAGCGAGAGATGGCGCAGCCACCCGCAGGGCATGAAACCATAGTGAGTATGGTAACAACTTGGTACACCCTGCCGAAAATTTTTTGTGGTAGTCCCCTCCAACCGCCGAAAAGCTTGCTGTGTAAGCTTTGCAAGCAGATTTGGCGCTTTTTGGACGCTTTCTCCCCTAATACCACTAAAAAACTCATTTATACCACTATAATACTCATTGTTATTTTCCGGGCTTGAGTTTTTGGCAATTTTTTCCACCCCTTTTAAACTCATTAACACCACTATAATGCTCATTAGCACCGCCAAAAAACTCACATAAAACACTGGTGTTTTGTATTACAATAATCTGTCTATTACTTAGGAGACACATGAGCGCACCACGCTACAAAGATGTTGAGTTGCCCAGAATAAAACGCAAATCTAATTCTTGGGAGGGCAAGGTCATTGAATATTTATTGAACCATCCCTCTAATAAAGCCGCGACGGAATTTTCAATGGAAGCTCTAACTGCTTTTTGGTTGCCTGAAGCGTTAGAAGGTAAAGTCACAAATGACGAGTTAATCAAAGCTTGTTGGTCTGCGATTGAGAAACTAGAAGGAAAACTTGCCACCATTAGAAGGATAGCTGGCATAAAAAAATTACCTTCATCCGACACAACACTTTTTAGTACTTCTCCTGAAACTGTGAATCCCACTAAAAATAATGAGAACTTGAATGATGATGATGAAATCCGGGTGTCCACCTCGGATGACGATGACCAAACCTTAGATGAAGACACTGACGATTTGATGGAACTAGAACTGTCACCGGAAATGAAACAGATCAACAAGCTGTTTGGTGTCGAGTAGTAGTTGAGAAAAAGCTCATGAACACAGGACTTACCTTTTGGGTACTTACCTCACTATCAGATGCTGCACATTAGGCATGATAATATTCACTGATTATCGAGTCGCGCTTTTTGAGCGAAGAACTAGCATAAGAATCGCCGCATTTTTCAGAGGGGTGAATTCATCGGTGGCTTTTGTAGTAACTATGTAGTTTTTTGTAGTCTTTTTTGATGGCTGTTGCTTCGGCTTCTGCTTTTCATTTTTGGCTGTCAAAAACTTTCCGCCAAATATGGCGTATTGTGCGTCAGAAAAAGATGGATTACAGAGCTTAAAAGCTTTTAAGCGAATTTCCCGATAATTTACCAATTATTGGGAGCAAATGGGAGACTTCTTATAAGTATTGGGAACTGTTCGGATTTCTTGGGAATTTTTGAGCTAATGAGAATTTTGTGAGTGGATGATTTAAAAGGTGTAAAAAGGTAAGAAAAAATTGGAGAATTGGGAGATATTGTCTAGATATTGGGAGATGTTGAATGTAGTTGGTGAGAATTGGGAAAATGGATGTTTTGTCGAGCTTTTCTATCAGATGCACGAATTTAGTTAAATCAATCAACTAGTGCCAAAACTGTAATATTTCTTAATAAATAGGTCAATAATCACGGTTTGGGCGGTTCATCTTGAGAGTACTTATCAATTAGATAGACAAAAAAAGGGTCAAAAACAGGGGTAAATTTTTTTTGTGGATTTTGTTTTCTTAATGTTGAGTCTTGGTTCTGTTTCAAGCCGAATGCTCAACGTTGACTTTCAAAGTGATCAACTACGATAGCAATGCGCGATCGCGCATCTTGTGGTCAACCTAATCCAAGATAAAATCAGGAGCGGGAAAATGAAATTGATGATGAGCCAGGGGTAAGCTATGGAAGCCAAAAGCGAAGTGACAATAAAATTTAGCGGCTCACTGCCTGATGCCAAACCAGCAGAGAATAAAAAAGTTGCAATCGAGTTGACTGACCAGAACGGCATAGTCTTCACTGCTCAAGTTAATGCCAAAAGTTGGCGGAAGGCTGAAACTAGCGCCTCGGAATTTGCAGACTGGGCTGGGGCTGTATCGGGCAAGCTTGGCGTGCGAACAGAAAACGGGTTTGAGATCATTGACGCGGGAATTCAGCTTTTTGAAAAGAAAGCGAAAGAGCCTAAACCAGATGTAGGGGCTGCTGTACCTGAAGCTGGCGCTTCTTCATAGACGCATGTCTGGGCTGACGAGCAAATTTCTACCTCTGCAATGATGACTAAGCAGAGGTAGAAGCATTTTTAAACCCTGGATAGATTGCAATCTTTCAAAGTGGCTAATATAGATAATTTGACACCAACTGAATTCAATCATTATGAAGGCGCTTTATCCTTAGCGCAAGGATTACCACGACTACTCACTAACTTAGTTGGTAACGCCATTCGCTTCAGTATTACATTCAAGCAGGTAGATATTATCACCAACAACTGCAAAATCGCATCGGGCAATAAAAGGCACTTGCTTATTATTTTTGATTAATCGTAGGGTTGATTGAGGATAATCAAATTCAATTAGAGTCCGTTCATCAAACTGTTTCATAACCAGAGCCGCATGGTTTAAAACCTGCCAAACTCTTGTTGCTGCTTGCTTGATTTTTTCTATGGTTTCCGGTGCAACCATTAACACCTCATAGCAAGCATATTCATCGGCATCGTACCAGCTAAATATATCTTGATGCTGCTGGTAAAACTTATGCCTAACATCGTTCATGAACTCGCTCCTCCAGCACGAAAACTACCAAAACCACTTACACGAGAACCTGGAGCGCTGCGGGTGTGACTATTGACGTAAGTTCCATCTCTACGAGTGTATCCATTTACGGAAACTGAACCGGAATGGCTACGATAACCACTACTGTAACCACCACTATAGCCGCTATAGTTACTACTGCTAGATTCATCTGAAGTATCTGAGGAAGTACCAGATGTACTGTTAAATTCAGAAGAAGCAATTTGATTATTAGCATCTTCTTCTTTTTTGATATCTTCGAGCAATGCGGTTAGGGTTTCAGGAGGACTAATATATAATGAGACGCTTGCTGTACATTCACTCTCAAAACTAGTTTTTTGTGTTAGACATTTTTTAATTTCATCAATTGCATTACTAACTTGGCGATAATTATTGCGATAAATGCTAAGTTGGGATTGTGCTTTCAAAGATAGATTAGTTGCCGAAGAAACATTTACAAGTAAATTAATTGCCTGCTGCCATTGCAACTTTGCATTCAATAATTCAGGTAATGTGATTAATGTAGTATTTTTAGTAAGGTTAGTAGCTTTTTGAGCTAATTCAACTGCTGATGAAAAGTTTTGAAGTGATTTTTGTTCACTTGTAATCACCTTATCTACATCATTAAAGTTGCGTTTTACAGATAATATCCCAAGCTTTGCTGTATCGGAAACATAGGTAGCTGTAGGAATTTTTTCTAAAATGCTAATTGCCTGCTGCCATTTACCTTTCGCTTCTTGCCAATTATTGGAGTAAGCTTTCTCTTGGACTAGTATTGCTGCTTCCTCATCTAATTTAAGTGCAGCTTGTAAATTATTGAAAGCTGCTTCTTCAACCTGGATTTTTGAGTCAAGTTTAGCAAGTAATTGATTTAACTGTGATATTTGATTTTGGGCATTCTGATATGGATATCCTGGTAAATTTGGAACGAGTTTTAGCTTTTCAATGGTTTGCTGTATCTTGGTTTGGTTGGCTTTTAAAGCATCCAAATTGGGAATACTATTAATATTAATATTTTCATTAACGATTGCCTGTACATCGGTAATTGCTTGTTGGTGTGCTGAATAATTTTTCGTAATTTGCAGGATTTTACTAACGCCAAACCAACTTAAAAGTGCTGCGATAACTATAGGCAGCCAGGGTTTCTTTTTTCCACTCATTGTTATTTTATATATTTATACATCTACATAATTATTGTTCCCGTTATTTATCAAGTTTGAACACGAAATTAGCGAGTGATGGATTTCAACTGTTTTTTATCTGGTCTAATCCATCAGAAAGTCTGCAAAAGGACTTGCCAATACTCCGCTACCTCTTCAGGGGTTGCTAAATATGATATTTTTGTTTTTGTCATGATTGTTTGGTGTTCTGAAAATTGACTAGGTACACAAACTCTAACCAGTGGCTAGCAATAGTTGATTTAAAGGAATTGAGCATTCTTGCTTGTCGCCCCAGCATTTCCGAGCGATCGCTATTCCCCTGAAGACAGCTTTCAAAACATAGCTTCGGAAGTGGGAACCAAAACCCGTTTCCTTAATTTCAGCTTGTGTAGCGATGGCCTGCTGTGCCAATTCCTCTAAAGACAATTGCTGCTGATATTTTTGATGAAGTTGCCAGAGATGCGAACGCTGGTTTTCTGAAAGTAGCGGCCAAACTTGATCAATCTCGGCTTGGTTAGCCGCAACTTCTCCCCAATTAGAAATTTTTAGTAGTTTCTCAATTACCGCTTCTGTGGACTGCTGATGATTTTCAACTGGTAACTCAGCTATGATTACCTGACTTTCTGAGTCATGAGTGATGACTATTGACTCAACTTCTTCTGTTAGGGTCTGTGTTTTTTGCTCTGCGTACTGTTCTTGTAATGTAGTCAGCGTATTAATTTCGGTTTCTGCAAGTGCTGACAATTGGCAATTGGGAATTGTTGCAAGTGCAAGGGCCTCTAGTTTTGCTTTGGCGGCTTTTTCTCTGGCTAGGATATCGCGCTCTACCCATGCCGTGAAAACTTCTTCTCGGCGATCGCTAACGGGAACAGCGCGACCATCGACCAAAACCAGATTCCCCTCATCATCTTTTTGGAAGTCTGGCGCGGCGACACCGTAAATCCAGACTTGGTTGCCTCGTGTTCCCTCTCGCCGCAATCGGGGGAATTTATACCCAGTAAGAGATGCTAGTTTTTGACAGACTTGCATGGGAGTATTTAGAAGAGCAAACATATTACTCTTAGCGCCAAGAATTAAGCTCAAATCGGACTGATGAGTTTTTGCTTTCTCAAATACTGCTTGTGCTAATGGGTGATTGTTGCTCAATCCATCCGTTTCTCGAAGCTCTTTGTACCCAATCCAGTCTAAAGCATCAATTTTTTTCCCAATAAAGCTTTTATTAGTATCGGGAATGAAATAATCTCCATCGCCATTTTTTAAAGCGGTAGACATGACGTTTATTTCTCTATCCGGTAGAAATTCCCTACCCACGCCAAGGTAGTAATCTAGTCGAATTATAGAATACCAGTTTTGATCATCTTTCTCTACTAATTCGGGAGTAACGGTCACGTTATAACGCCTTTCAATCTCACCTTTTCTGTGTTTTAACTGTTCGGACTCAGTTTTACAATTTTGTTTATCTAGTTTCAAAAACTGTTCATCTGTAATGCTTTCAGATGCAGTTACATTCTCACAATGTCCCGCATATTCTGATTTGCAGTTGTTGTAAATTTCTTGCTTAGTAGTTTCTACTTCTGCGGGTTCGGGTAATTCATCTGCGCTGACTTCACAGATGATATGTCCCTCAGATTTCAAATCACTAATGATTTGCGATTCATAGCTATTCATCCCATCATTTATGATTGCCCCTAACTTCGCCCAAGTATTAATGCAAATGCTCTCAAAATTGCCTTCTATCGATTCCTCAAATCCCAAATCAACAAGCTTTTTAATATTGGCTTTATTCTTGATGTACTCACCTGCTAGTAATGCCTTGACACTATTGTAGCCATTGCCTACCCTATTGATGCCTACTGGATTAAGCCAGATATAACGGGGGACTGGAGGGCGGTAACGTGATAAATGCTGTCTGACACCATCGGTAGTTTGTACGCCTTGAAAAATCCCAAAAACATAATCAAAATGCTTTTCTTCAATTGATACCCCAGTCTCAATGGTCGAGGTAGTTAGAACAAGGTCATAGTTTTTAATTACCTCATTTAAATCATCTGTACAGCCAAAAGCCGGATGACCAAGGGTAGTTGTACTTTTAGAATCAATTCGTAAAATTCTCAGGTGTGGCAGCAGTTTTTTATAATACGCCTCCAAATTGCGAGAACCCCATTTAGAACTAGCCCGTTGTCCAGACAAAGCAACAAAGCACTTCTCCCCATTCTCTAGTTTTTGGGTAAGGATTTTTACTAATTGTGCTGGATTATTACCCTGTACTAAATTTACCTGCCAAGGCTCTACAAACTTAAATGTGTTTTCCACGAGAAAAGTGTCAATCTCTTGCCCTAGCAGCCCTTTGAGAAAGTCAATGCCAATATCGTTTAAGTCAGCATCGGCTATGAAGATTTTCCCACCATAATTAACAACATTTTGTAGCAGGCGTTTGAAATTTTTGATGATGGCTACGCGATCTGTCTGACAAGTCGAACTGCTCAACAAATGCCAGATTAGCTGCATGATTTCATCCAAAATCAACCAGCAGCCTTTCCACTCATCAGGGTTAAATTTGGCTTGGCTTTTTGGATGTAAGCTATCAATTACTAGCCCCATTCCGAAATGTGAGCCTTGCTCAGTCTGCTTCACTTCGGTAATGAAAGGTAATCCCAGTTTTTTCACAAGCTGCGTAGCAAGCTGCACCCGATGGGTAATTACTAGCACTCTCCTCTCACCAGCGCGAATTATCGGGTCAGTTAGCCACTGGAGCAAGTGAGTTTTACCTGTGTTCTTTGGCGATTTCAAGCCTATTAGCTGTTTACCCAAAGGAATAGCCAACTCACCCAAGTAACGCTGATTTAAGTTCAAATCTGGGGTGTATGTGAGCCGCCTTAGTTGCTTGGTGTTCCACTCATCTAATTTCAGAGCATCGCAGTAAATAGTATCAAATTGGTCGCGGCCGTAAGCGGCTAGTACATCATCAATCCCTTTGCCTAATGCCAAATGCCACCCCATTACTCGGACTTCACAGCCACGCAAAGATAAAAGCTTGGCAGTTTTAGCGATCGCACCATTCACGCTTCTAACTGTGGTGCGCTTCACATCGGCATCGAAACAGAAATAAATTCGTCTGCCTGGTTGAGCATAAGCGGCTAACTGTGGGATCAGATACGGTGCGCCGCTATTCTCGCCATATTCATCCTTTGGTTGGCGACGGCCTCCCCACACCCCTGGTATGCCGATCGCAACGTAACCACAAGATAAGATTGCAGCTGCTTTTTTAGCACCCTCGCAGATGATAACGGGAATTTGGGTATTCTCTCTCACCCATCGCCAAAAATCACCAAAAGGTAAACTTTGGTAATTCTCTGGTAGTGCCACATCGTAGCGGCGACCGATTAATTCCCAGATCCGGGCGGGAATCCGTAAGGCAAAAATTTCTGTGTCAACTTTGGGGGGATGCTCATACTTAATTGCCTTGCTGTTACCCTCATCTATTCTTGGCGTGTTGGGCTTGAAGCATCCCCAATCGGAATCTTCACCAGTGATAATATTTATTCCGCTACACCACCAACCACCATTAGAGAGGTGAGCATATCGCCGCATATCCCCATCGCGTAGCCGCCCATCGTTGCGGCGGCTGATTTTATCGGAGTAGAGCAAGTAATCAAAAGCGGCATTCCCTGACAGCGATTTGAAGTTAAGTGCCGCTATCTCACTGTCAATCCCACTCTCACCCCACTCTTGCCAGTGGCTTGCTTCAAAATCTTCTCTGGCTGGCAAAGTATAAGGTGTGGATGGCTCTTTGAATCCTTGATAATTACCCAGTGCTTGAATTTCGCTATCATGGTGATGGCTACGCCCAGAGCAGGCATCGCCTTGCGCCATGTCATTTTGGTTGTCGGCTACAACAACTTGATGGACTTTTCCATCTCTGGACTCAAGTCTTGAGACTTCATGCAAAGCCCAAGGGGTACTTCTGAGCTTACCTCGCTTGTTGAATTTTCTAAAAACCTGCCTTAGTTCAAGATTTAGTGATTTTTGGGGTGAGGCTATCTTGCCGAATCCTTTGTGATTCATACTGCCACCCCTCCAACCTTGGCTTCAATTTGGAGAAGTACGGCGGCCACCTGACCACTAAACATGCCTTGCTTGACTAATCGCTGTAAGTAAAAGGACTCCTCTAAGTTGAGGTTAGGCGATCGCAGTAACTCATCCGGGTCGGGGCATGGTCTTAGAGCAACGTCACAGCAACCCGCTTTTAAATATTTGGTGCTAGTTCGGCGATCGCTAATATAGTTTGATAATTCCGAAATTCGAGATTCTTGATTATTGGGGAAAGTTTGCGTTAGAATGCTAGGCTTTTCATTCGCAAACCCCTGTCTGTCAAAAGTGAGGGGTTTATTCATTGGGTTGTCCTTTGTTGGTTTGGACAGCCCCTTAACTTTTAAATTTGCAGATTGTAGGGATTAGTCGGTAAGCTTGAAATACATAAATATATAACTGACTTGCTGGTTGCAGAGTCTGGGGGCTGAAACGTCTAGTAAACGTTTCTTTGTGCGCTGCTTTTGCTTACCGTGGTGGATTGATTGACTAATCCCTGCGATCGCACTCAAAAAGCTGAGGGCTGTGTAGCTAGCATTTTTTTTGCTAGTTATTTTGTGAATTCTAGATGAATTAAGCTAAGATTTTATATCTTTTGTGTAGTCCTCAAAAATACAAACTATTGGTAAGGGGATCGCATACTCTGGAAATCTCTTCATATATCAGTAGCACCATTGCGTAGCTTGCTGCCGTAGGCATCGCAGAGTATCCGTAAAACTTCTTCTAAAAGTACTGTCTGACTAGCCAAGATTCTATTTGTGTTCGCCTCAAATCGCTCTAAGCTCTCGTAGAGTTGAGCGATCGCGGCGCTATCTGTTTTACTCATTGTCCGCTTTTAGCCCCTGTTCAAATTCATCAACAGCCTGAATTGAATCTGAAATTGTAATGCATTGCTCTAGCAAGGAAATGTCTAATCCTGGCAGTATCTCACTTGCTACTATTTGCTCATACCCATAGGTATCAGGGTAAATGGTGGCAAGCTCAGTCTGGGAATTGTCCCGTAGATGGTATAGCTTAAACTGGTTTCTCTCCCAAAACCAAACTTCTGCAACTCCTAATCTTCGGTAGATTTCCAATTTACTTATGTTGCCACTGGTGAGAACTACTTCTATGGCTAAGTCCGGTACTTTTTTCTCTTCACCTATGCAGTAACATTCGTCTGGTTCCGCACCCGCTTTTTTTGCTTTGTTTCTAAAAGTAGAACTTCCCATAGGTACAAAACGAATCCGCTTGCTGTAAAAGAAACGCTCTAACAGCATCCCTAAATTCGTTTTGATTTTTTCATGCCTGATTGATGGCGACACTATCTCTAATATTCCATCTAAATAAGTTACACGGTAATGAGAGTTGTTTTCTAGTTTGACTAGTAGCGATTCATAGCTCTCCCAACTCACGCCACTGCTGATAAACCTTTCCTCTGGGTCTGAGGTCTGACCCAATTCTGGCTCATCAATTAGTTCTTTAAGACTGCTGACCATTGTCAATTCTCCTGTTTTATCTTTTGGCGATGGCTACGCCCGCCGTTCGCGTAGCGTCTCGCAGAGAAGGCATCGCATACTTTGGAAATCTCTTCATAAGCCACTGCCACCATTGCGATCGCCTGAGCTAGTTTTGTGGATCAATCCGTGTTAGCTGTAGCAATATTGCGCCAAGCTGATTTAATGCTGCGTTAGTAGTGCGCTGATTCTCTAGAAAATTTTGCTTAAGTTCTTCATGGCTATCGCGTAGTTCCAGCAGTACATCATCTAAAATTGCGCTACGGCCTAAGACGCGGGTAACGTTATCTGTTAAGTCAGCAAGGGCATCTGTATTACGTTCTTGTTGTTCCGCTACTCTAGTTAAGATTCCTTCTATACGGTCAAGTCGGCTTGGTTGTTCTGGTGTATCTGTCATTTTGGCGATCGCCTCTTATTCATGCTGATCCCTTGTCTTAGTTAGTTTTAGGGCTTTGGTTTTGCTTATCTCTCTCGTTGACAGCTTCAGTAATTAACTTCGCAACAAGATAACTAATAGACCTTTCTTCTTCCTGTGCCCACTCTTCCAGCTTCCGTTTAATATCAGGCTGAACATAAGTAGTTACACTTTCCATGCCCATATTGTTTATTTCTACTATCTGTTGATTCATTTTACTCCGGTACACTACAGCTTGATTTTATATTGTGCTGTACAGTGCTTTACAATACTATGCTAAGATAGCACGAGAGCAATCGATCAACAACAAGCCACTAATTAGCGTCCTACGAGTAAGCCAAAGTATTACCCCATCTGGCTTTTAGCGATTAGGAGCTACATCATGATGTGTACTTATTCTGATTGCTAGTTACTTACTATCTGATTCACATTGATTACTGTAGTAAACCCATGAAACCTAGACGGAGCAAACATTCTACAGACTTAGACTCATTTCTTGATTTCCCATCTACCAAGACATATTTAGCTGAGGTCTTGGGCGTTAGCCGCTCGACCTTGGTCACTTGGGAGAATTTAGCCTTCTGGAGAATCCCCAGTTTCAGAGATGCCTACCCGAAAAAAGCCGACAACACTCACGATCGCGAGTCCCCCTTGTCGCCATATCAAGCATGGGTTTTAGGCAGAGTAGGGCGATTAATGGCACAGCTACGACGGTCTGAACGAGTCAAAGGCTATATCGCCAAAAACCCGAATGATTTTTCTAGATACCGCTATCAGCAAGCATTTCTACAACTACAGAAACTACAAACAGGAGCGTAAATCATGGCAACACGAAGAAAGACAACCACAACGCCAACAGAAGACGCAGTAAGCATTCATGATGCTTGTCTAAAGTACATGACCACAGAACAGAGTTTGAGACTGGCTTTAAGCCATATTCGCCCTGATGATTTCGACACTGTAAAGGCAATATCAGAATTAGATTTAGAAGCGATCGCGCCATACTTTCAGCCAAAATTGCCAGAAGTGGCTAGGAACACCTCAGAGTCACCCCAAAATTTACAAAATTTTACACAGGAAACATCGGAATCAGCCCCAGAACAGCAAAAAAATACCCTTTCTCTGTCCCAGGAACAGCAACATTTAACAGTTCCTACCCAATCTCCAAGCAATCATGCCCAACTAACGCTAATTGACCAGCTAGCAAGACAGGCATCAGAAGAGATTACAGCAGTAGACGCGATCGCTCAAGTAAAAAACCAACTCATCCTCAATAACTTAGCTGTGAGAGATGCCGAACTAACAGAGGGGATTAATCAGCGCTGGCAACAACAAAAGCAGGGATATTTGGGAGCGATTAGAGATTTGGCTAGCCTTGCACAACAAAAGCCAGAAATTACCCCAGATGAAACCGACCTCACCCAAGAAATCGAAAGCATAATCACCGAACTGGGAAAAAAGCTAATCGTGTGAGAGCGATCAACATCCTGTTATCTCCCCTCGACTTTGTTAACTGGTTACTAGAAAAAGTACTAACGCTATGACTTTTACAATTTCCGGCACTGAACCAGAAGTAAATATGAGCGGTAATTCCTTACCAGAGTTAGTTTCTCAAGCTCAAGAATTACTTGGGCAAATCCGCCAGCATCCACAGTTTAAAGGTTTGCGGTTTGATTGTGATGTAGCGATCGGCGATGTTAAGCAATATTTCAATTATCTAGAATGGGCTGCTACTGCTGACTCAGATGTATCTAGGTTTAAAGGTTTCACAGAATGAACGGGTGATAAAAAAGCGGGGAATGATGGCATCCCCCGCGCACTTGTAAAATCCCGTTTCTGGGAATGTGTCTTTAATTACCCAGCAATTATCCCATATCCTTACTCATCTCAAAAAAGGTTTATGGATGACTTAAACAGCCAGATTCAGGATGCAAAGACGGATGAGAAAGAGCTAAATCAAGTCTTGAAAAAATATGACTTAGATGAGGAATTAGCACTTGAGTTTAGCGAAATCGACAAAGCATTTAGGCAATTAGAAATTAAATACCAATCCCTACTCAACACCAGAAAGTTTTTCAACAATGGCTAAAATTGACACGACAAAAGCAGCTGCTATTGCTGTAGCAGAAAAGCTGGCAAGAGGTAAACAAAACTCGGCATCCAGCACTAATCCCATATCTGCTAATTCTGCCACCATTCCGATAGATAGCCGCATCCCTGGCTTACTAACTGTCACTCCTGACTTAGTACCGGGAATGATGCCACCATTCCAACCCAATCAGTATCATATTTCAGATCCGCTAAACCCTCCCGAAACTCTCCCTATTGCTACTCAAAGCCAGTTTGATAAAGGGATGAAAATTTATGAAGGCTCTACACGAGCGCTCAAATTGACAGGAGCCGCGCTCGACCTGACACGCGAGAAATTTACTGTAATTGGGAAACACTCAAAGGCTTTTGGTGCTGGCATCCAAGCGGCTACCGAGATTGAGAAAGTCAAAGGTAATTACCTTGACTATTTGAATCAAAAAGAGGTGACTACCCAAAAATCAGTAGCTTTAGATGTGAGCCAAGTTAAGACGATCGCCGATACAAATATTTCTGTTTATAGCAAAGATGAACTAGACCAAAAACTGTTACAAGCACAAATAAAAGCTGAGGAATTGCGACTAAAAACTGTTGAGTCACAAGGGAACTTGGCAAGCTTTAAAGCCCAACTAGGTGACTATCTAGAGGTGAAACCATGAAACTATCTCACGGTTTGGGGTTAAGTGCTTTTAGCTTATGCTCCTTAATAGCGATCGCTTCTGGAGGGTTCACCAACGATACAGCCAAGATAGTCTCTATGCTTGGCTTGGGAGCATTGCCAGCAAGCTTTATCAGTTATTTAGTCACAGATTCCAAGTCTCAAAAGCTGCTGAACGATGCCGAAAGCAAGAACATAAAAGCAGGTGAAACACTACATAAAGTCATTAGAGAATTTGACAATTCTAAGAAAAAATTAGTCAGTGTCAGCAGTCAGTTAGAGACGGTCAAAGATGAACTCAAAGAAGCGAGAAATACTATCAACTCGCTAGGTCACGCCAAGATAGAAAACAGTGTGATGATTGCTCATTTAAATTCCCAGTTAGATGAGTATCAATCTCAACTCACTCAACTTTCTACCCAATCTCAACAAGATAAGCAGCAAGTTGAGTATTTGAATGCTGAGGTTGAGCAATGGGAATTTAATTTTAAATCTCTTGTAGACGCGGAAGCTAACAAACGCTTTCAGATTGCCAAGTCACATGAGTTAGAGAAAATTTACAGTGAGCATGACTCGATAACCAGTGAAGCTATGGCGCTCTTTCGCCGGCTGCAATCATGGTCGGAGAAAGTACACCACGGGCATCAAAGTAAAGCTGAAATTATCAAGACTTTGGCGAGTAGTTATAACCAAAATTTAGATGAGGTTGGAGAGGCGATCGCCAGTGAGCGCCAAAACTATCTTTTGCAAATCGAGCTACTAAACGAGCGGATAGGACAGTTACAGCAACAATTACTTGGTGATTTAGTAGAACCCGTGTATGGTGACTTTGGCTTTGATATCAACGGGAAAATCGCCAACGAAATAGCGCGTACCTTGTTTAGTGATCTCAGGCTAGCTTTGAGCGTTAAAGGGTTTCAGGTAAAGCTTGACGGCGTTGTAGATGTGGGTTATGGATATTCGCGCTCTGTGCAGACCTTAGCGATTGTAGAGGCTATCAGCAAGCATTCAGAAACACTAATTAAGAAACTGGGATTATTCAAAATAACAAGCGTTCGCAAGCTGGAAATAACCGACTGTATTGTGGTGAGTTACCGTGTGGAGCCAGCTATTAAAGCAGATGAAATTAGGCTAATGCTTGGCACTGCTGACGAATTTATCAACTATGTAGTCAGCCATCCAATTCGCTATCGCTTAATTGCAGATCCGGGTATGGGTAAAACTCCAACAAGTGCAGTAATGATTAGCGAAATCTTGAAAGCTGGTTGCACTCGCGGCAATACTGGCAAGGGCGAGAAAGTACCTCACACTCTGGTTACTGTGAGTTACCCCGGTGCTGTTGGGTCTTTGAAAGATAGTAATTATCCTTTAGAACCTTTCCTTAAATATGGAGATACAACCGCCGCGATTAAATCTTTTGAAGATTGCCTAGACGATGGTAAATTCCGTATTCAAAATACCCAGTATGCAGCTAACTACTTTCAAATCTGGGTATGGGAGGAATTAGACAATACTCTTAATTCTTCTAGTGAGCCATACGAAACAGGCGAAAACTTTAAGAAGATTCTCAAACAGTTTGGTCATAATAACATCGGCTGGATTGTATCGGGTCAATCTGTGATGACCAAACAAATCCCAGGTTTTACCAACGATGATCGGTCACTGTTCACCGAGATAATCATTGGCATTCCCAAAATTAGACATTACCTAAATACCTACGGTAAGGGCAAAAATAGCGAGTCTAACTTGGCTAAGTTGACCCGTAACTTAGACGCTATTGAAGAGTACATCGACCATAAAAACGAGTTAGTTACCGATGATGCCAGACTATTAAGAGTAGCCTTAATAGTCGATTCTCGTTCACCTAAGCTTTACTTTTTACCCAATCTAGATAAAGTCAGTTTTAACTATTCATTGATAGAAGAGACAAGGCGACTGGCAAGCCGCGCCAGAGGGTCTGACACGACTGACACGCGGCTGACACGCAATACCTCAAAGCCAGACATAGCAAGCACTGACACGGTAATGTCAGCCGCGTCATTTTCCACTATAGGGGGTAGCCGTCAAAATGACACAAAGCCTCATTGTCCCCACTGTAGCAATTCAAATTTAACCGTAAGAAAGGATAAAAGATATTACTGTCTGAACTGCAAAAAAGTGACAGTTGCTAACAAAATAGTTTGGAGATGAAAGCATGAATTTTGATGAAATTTCAGCTATTGTCTATCAACCAAAAAATGACCATGAACCGGGGTTTATTTATCTAATGTCAGCAGAGGGCTATCACGGGCTAATTCCTGGTTTTTACCTCCGTCGTTGCAAAATTGGGTTATCTCGTAATCCCGAAGCTCGACTTGATAACTTTCATAGGAATCAACCACCTTGTAACGTGAAAATCCTCAAGACTATTTATGTAGAGGATATGGCAGATGTAGAGGGTGAATTACATCAACAATTTAGCCAATGCAATGTTGAGTTAATCAAAAGTCAAGAGTGGTTTGATTTTAATCCAGTGCAATTTCTGATGGTTAACTGGGAATTTGAGAAGCGATCGCTACACGTCTTTAGCATTAGCGACTTGCCAATTAAGCTAATCATTTTCAGCATGATCGGGCTATTGTCCGTGGGTGCGATCGCTGGCAGATTGACAAATCAACCAGTTAACTCCGTGATACAGCCACAAGATAAATTGACAAAGTAAGCAAAATTAAGGGAGGTTGTTAGCCTCCCTTTGGGTTTTAGAACGGTGTGATAAGAGTCTCGTTTACCTTGGCGAGATATCCCCGCCAGTAGTCTCCATCCTGGCTTTTGGGTGGTAATCCAATCGCCGCGTCGAATTCTCCGTCAAAGTAGTCGCTAGTAGGTTGGAATTGTTGAGGTTTAGCAATTGTGAGTAACATGAGAATACCTTTTATTTTTAAGCTGCGGGTTAGCGCTCTTTTATTACTCTCATGAGAGTATAATTAGTTACTAAGAGTTTAACTTAGCAAGGGTATTTAATTGGGTTCAAGAACGGCTACCTCCACGATCACCGTGGTAGATCAGTACTGCGATGCCTAT
>NZ_NOLK01000132.1:0-23002 GCF_002245985.1 Nostoc sp. 'Peltigera membranacea cyanobiont' 232 | reverse complement strand
ACTTAGGGACTTCCAATTAAAAAAATATCCAATTTTGTAGGGTGCGTTAGCGACAGCGTAACGCACCGCCAGATATCTCGGTGCGTTACGGCTTTCGCCTAACACACCCTACTGTATATTTTATTTTTTGGAAGTCCCTTATCGCTCACTAAAAAACTTTAGTAGTTCTGAGTAAGTGGTATCTCCCCCAGTCTTTCTAGAAGCGATCGCTCCATAACTTCACTGACAAATTTATTACCTTGCAAGTTGAGGTGAATGCTATCGTGATACAAACCTTGCGGGTTAGTAGTTGAGTTGAATATCGGTAAAAAGTCTATATAGTTAATTTGCTGGGTCTTGGTAAAATCAATCAAGCGCTGGCGGGCTTTAATTTCGTAATCGCGGGGGCCTGGTTCACCAATTTCTCGCAGTAAAGGAGTCATGACTAGTAGAAATTGGCTGTTGCTTTGGCGAGTCAGGGCTTGAATTTTACCGATCGCCTCCAAATTAATCCCCACGCGATCGCCTGCTTCATTTTGCACCGCTTTCATTTCGGGAATTGGCTTCTGCTTGACGATATAACGTTGCCACACTTCCGCTAATGCTAGGGGAGGTTTACTATCGGGATAGTTGCGATCGCGTCCTACTGGTAAAGACGTGGGAGGAGTCGCAAACAAATCATCAGTATTAATTAATAACACTACTATTTGCGCGTTGAAGTTGCTAAACTTCTCTAAATAAGCTAACTCGTTTCTTGGCCCCCAAGAGTTAGCTGAAGCATTTAGCACTTCTACTTCCTGATAATTACTATGAGTGGATGATGCCAGAGAACGCATCATTATCGCGGATATTGTATTAGTCTGATCTGTCCACCAACCACCATTAGCAATAGAATCCCCTAACAGTAAAATTCGCAGCCCAGAAGGTGCAGGTGTCTTATCGATCGGACTACCTCGCATAGAATACTCATTAATTTCAATGCGATTACCAAAACGACGGGTACGTTGGTTAGGAGCCAATAAATAACCAATCCGCTCATCGCCAATGTAAACTAGGGGATTACCAAAGCCAAAGAGCGATCGCAATCCGATCTCGACTACCACAAACAATCCCACAACCACCGCCAAAATTACAATCAGCGCCTCTTTCACTTACCCACACCCTTTAATACTGAGTTACTTTTCAACGATAGTAACTGACGCATTGGAAATTGGGAATTGCTTATCCTCTTTTGTCTCCCTGCACCCTGCACCCTACTCCCCAGGCATCTGACTAAGCGGATTAATATCTATTGGAATATGTTTAATAAACTTTAAAAACAGCAATTACATGGCTATTAACTGTTTATCTAATAGTTTCTCAAAGTTTTGATATACTTTATCTACTTTTGTGTAAGAGTATAGCATGTGTTTTCTAGTGATATAATTTTATATTACAGGTATTAGTATAGGTACAGTTTTTATCAATTAATTAATTCCGCAAAACTTTTTTGGGGGTAAGGTAGGATGATAAAAATAGCCACACGTAAGTATTTAGGCAAACAAAATGTCTATGATATTGGGGTTGAGCGCGACCATAATTTTGGGATAAAAAATGGTTTTATCGCTTCTAATTGTTTCAATAAATCCCATTCAACAGCCTATGGTTATGTAACTTATCAGACAGCATATTTAAAAGCTAATTACCCATTAGAATATATGGCGGCACTGTTAACGGCTAACAGTGGCGATACCGATAAGGTACAGAGATATATTACTAACTGTACAAATATGGGTATTTCCATAGATCCACCAGATATTAATCGTTCTGGCGTTGATTTTACACCAACATTAGGAAAGATTCTATTTGGATTTTCGGCAGTGCGTAACGTGGGACAGAATGCGATCGCCTGCATTTTGGAGGCGAGAAATGAGACAGGAGAGTTTAAATCCCTCGCTGATTTTTGCGATCGCGTGGATTTACGTGCTGTTAACCGCCGGACTCTAGAATCGCTGATTTACTGTGGAGCTTTTGACAAAATTGAACCCAACCGCCAACAGTTAATTAACGACTCAGAATTAGTGTATGACTGGGCACAATCTCGCGCTAAAGACAGAGCTAGCGGTCAAGGGAATCTCTTTGACTTATTAGGTGACGGATTTTCTTCGACTCAGAATAAAAGAGCAAATAATGCCTTTGAAACTGCTCCTAAATCTAAACCTGTGATGGATTTTACCCCACAGGAAAAGTTGCAGAAGGAGAAAGAATTATTAGGCTTTTATGTATCAGATCATCCGTTGAAATCTTTACGGCAAATAACACCACTTTTGACACCGATTAGCCTTTCACAACTGGGAGATCAAAGGGAAGAAACAAGGCTTTGTGCAGTTGTCATGTTGAATATCGTGAAAAAAGTGGTTACAAAAAAAGGCGAACAGATGGCAATTTTGCAAATAGAAGACCTAACTACACAATCAGAAGCTGTAGTTTTTCCCAAAACTTATGAACGCATTAGTTCCCTACTCGTAGTTGATACTAGATTGATTATTTGGGGAAAAGTAGATCGACGCGACGAGCAAACTCAATTTATTCTTGAAGATGTAGAACCAGTGGAAACAGTACAAATGGTAATGGTGGAGTTAAATCCCCAGCAAGCAGGTGATATGGAAAAACTACATCTCTTGAAAACAATTTTGCAAGCTCATTCAGTAGATAAAGAAAAAGCAAAAATGCCAGTGATTGGAATTATCCAAACTGAAACTTCTCGGAAACTTGTTCGCTTGGGTTGGCAATTTTGCGTACAAGATTCTAGAATAACTGTTCAAGCTTTGCAAAACGCCAGTTTTCCTGCTCATATAAAATCACTGACTGGTAGCTAGGGCCAGAAGTGAAAAATCTATCAATACTGAAAAGCAGCTTAAAAATTATTTCTACTGAACTGTCAACAGTAAAAAGCCTTAAGTATTCAGCATTTTAAACGTTTTTTTAGTTACTTATGCGGATGATGGTTTCCTTGAGGGAATGGTATCTTTTTATGCTAAGACCCTTAAGGCTGCGACTGGGGGAAGGAGTTAAAACTTGATGATCGTAAACGAGCTACATAAATTTGTTTCATACTGTAAAAAAATTCAACCCCAAACTCATGATGACATTCAAAAGTTTTTTGAAGGAGTGATCTTATTTCCTTATGATAAAGAACTTCTATTGCAAGCTTATTTATTTCTGAATATTAAAGACTTGTTTCCCTCGTGCGCTGAATTGCTGTTATTTGAAAAATCTCCAATTTCAGATTATACAGATTTAGGGAAGTGTGATTTTGTCTACCGGACTTTTAAAGGTAGTCTGTTTTTAATTGAAACTAAGTTTATTGATACAGAAGCAACAGGAGCAACAGAAAGAAAAAGAAGAAATAAACACAGAAACAAGGTATTTGAGCAAGTTATAACCTTAAAAGGTCGATTTAGTGAATACTGGAATATGAGGTTAGATCAATTAGAATGTGGGGTTTTCACGACAGATGCAGAAGTTGCTTGGCGAGGAAGCAGTGTGAACGTCACATCTAAATCAATATCTATAGACCATCTTGAAAAATGGCGAAGAAGTTATCACACCAGTGAAAAAAGTTATGAAGTAAGCAAAATAGTAGTGCAAAAACCGAATTAGTTTTCGGAATCCAAGTGAGTTTATTGCAGTTTCTATTTTTAAGTTTTGCTGAAACTTCAATCTTTACCAATTTCAATGATATCGAGCATGAATATTTTGAATTTATCTATGTGGTAAAACAATTATCTATTTGTTAGCTTCACTAGCGATCGCCAACACTAGTATTCAGGAAAACCATCTGTAAAAATAATTTCGTCTTTTTCCAGCCATAAGTATTCTTTGACCCGGAAAATATGTCAGATTACTGGAATAAGTACCAAACGTCTGACAGGAAAATCATACTAATGAGAACTTGGGCTACTATTGCTGTGCTAGCTTCTTCTTGGCTAATATTTGGGGTTATATGTTCTGAGCCGACCGCCGCTACTTCTGGCATAGCACAAAATGCCACACCATTTCCTACGCCAACAAGTCTGAAAAAGATTATTGTCAGTAACGCTGAGTTTGGGCTAAAGAGAGTTGACACCAAAGGTAACGTTACCATCTTCCGCACAACAAGAGTGCCGCTTCAGCAGGGAAACGCCTACGGATGGCGGATTAAACTCAAAGACTATCAAGGTGAAGTGAAATGGCGCGAAGTCTTACATTTACCAAAACCTCCAGAAACTTGGGGTACAGATAACGGTGAAGATTTCTCTATATCAGCAGATGGTACTACATCTGTGACACGGCGCACACAATCGGCTCCAGACGGTGTGATTGGGAATTTTTGGACGATCGCTCCTGGCGATCCGCTTGGTAAGTATAGAATAGATGTCTATATTGATGACCGTTTAATCGGTACTTTCGAGTTTGAAGTTATTGCAGTCAAGTAAATGTAATATTAGAGGCTCGATCTAATTCCCTCCTTTTTAAGGAGGGTTAGAGAGGATCGAGCCTTAACTTAAGCAAAACTTTTTTTACGTACCGCAGAGGCGCAGAGAAGCCAGTACGCCCTTGCGGTTCCCTGACTTGTAGTAACTGGCGCGACACAGAGAGAAGAAAGAAGAGATCAAAAAATTTGGCGCAGCCTCACAAAGAAGTTATTAAACCGTATCCGCTCAATAAATCGGGGCGGACTACCATATTGGGAACGATTTTACGCCATTTGAGGCTTGTCACTGAGGGATTTACCCCGGATTATTGAGCGGTTACATTAAACCAATAATTGATATTTCTCTTGAGCTAGATTGTAAAGAGGTCGCCAAATCAAACGATTGGTTAATACTACTAATAGCGACATGATCGCTGTAGAAGCTAATAATAGGGAAAAATTGCCTGTAGCTGTGGCATGAGAAATTGTTGCTCCCAATCCAGAAGTACTAATTACTCGCCCTTGAAATGTAACGTACTCACTGACGATACTGGCATTCCAAGCGCCGCCAACTGCGGTAATAATTCCTGTAATTAGGTAGGGAAAAATTGCGGGTAAAATTAAGGTTCGCCAGCGCTGCAAAGTTGAGAGTTTATATACCCAAGCGGCTTCGATCAGGTCTGAAGGAATCGATTGTGCCCCAGCAATGACATTAAACAGGATATACCACATTGTCCCTAACATCATGAGAGCGATCGCACCAATCTGCAAACCGCCAGCGATGCGGGTTAACCCCAGCAGTAGCACTGGAAATAAAGCTGTTGCTGGTACAGAGGCGGCGATTTGTACCAATGGTTGCAAGACTTGAGCCAACCGTCGATTGCGACCAATGGCTACTCCCACAGGTACAGTCCACAACAGTGATAATATCAAAGCAATTATTACCCGCAACGCCGTTAACATAGCGCCCTTTATTACCTGTTGCCAATCATCCCAGCCTAAAGTCCGTAATAGTAGTACAGCTTCCCAAGTACCCCACAAGATAATTAAGCTGAAGCCACTAACAAATATCCAATTTAAAAAACTCGGCAACTTGAGATTGCCTTTGGCATTTACAGGTACAGAACGCACGGGAAACGACCGAATTAAACTATCGTCTAAGACTGTTTGTAATGGCTGAAAAACGCGATCGCCAATTGCACGGAAAGTAGGCGATCGTCTGAAAACATCCAACACCCACGATTGGGGTGCATTTTCAGTTTCAAGCATCTCCAACTTAAATCTTTCTGCCCAAGCAATCAGGGGTCGCCACACAAAAAAATCAGTTGCTACAATGATCGCAATCAGCACCGCCAAGCCCCAAAATATCGCTTTAAAGTCTCCTTTGTTGGCTGCTGTGCCTAAAAAAGAGCCTAATCCTGGTAAGCGAAAATCTTTATTCCCTAAAGTAAATGACTCAATAGCAATTAAAAAAAACCAACCTCCAGCCACCGACATTACACTATTCCATACCAAACCAATTACACCAGATGGTAACTCTAATGTCCAAAAACGTTGCCAGGGATTAAGCCGATAAACCTCTGCTGCTTCTATTAATTCTCGCGGAATACTTTGGAGAGATTGGTAAAAACTAAAAGTCATATTCCAGGTCATACCAGTGAAAATTAGCAAAATAGCTGCTAGTTCTACACCAATTCTTTGGCCCGGAAATAGGGAAATCAAAGCTAGTACCACACCTGGTAAAAAAGACAATACTGGAATCGATTGCAGAATATCCAACATTGGAATTAAAATTCGTTCTGCAATTCGGGAGCGATAAGCAGTATAAGCGTACAATAGGGTAAAAATTAGGGAGAAAAAGTAAGCCAGCCCCATACGAATCAAGGTTTGGGCTGTATATCCTGGCAAAGCACTGATGTTTGTAGAAATTGTGAGTTCAGGTTCAAAAGTACCGCTAAATTTAGAAGCGGTTCTAATAATTGCCACAATGAAAGATAAAATTAGCAGAATTAGCAATCCATCTTGCCAAGTCCAATTGTTACGTCCTAAAGTTTTATTAGCAGGAGTGAGGGGTCGGGTCATAAAAGTATGGAGTGAGGGAGAATGACAAATGACAAATGACTAATCAGCATTAACAACTTGCTCTAAAAAGATTTGTCCCGATGGCTCATCGTAGCCGTATATCTCGGCATAACGACCCCAATCAACGACGGTTTTTAATTGTCGCTCGGCTTCTTGTGGGCTAAAGTGAGTTTCTAGAATATCTAAGACTAATTCTTCGGGAATGCGTTGATTACTTTTCGCTTCCAAAAGACGGTAAATTTGCTGTACCAGGCGAATATGAGTTAAAAGTTGCGATCGCACAATTTGTTTGCGTTCATCAATACCACCATTGATAAATTCTTGCCCGATTGGTTTTAAGCTAATATCACCTTCTGCAAGTTCTACAAAATCCATCAATTTTGCAGCTTCCACAATTGGTAAAATATCATCTACTTCTAGTTGCAATTCTTGGGCTAGCCGATATAAGTCTTTTTCTTGACGATCTTCTAAAAGTTCCAAAAGACCAGCAATGGAACCAATTCGCACGGCTGGTAAAGACTGATATTTTGCTGGTGGTGTTGCAGGTTCTACAGAGGTAGTAGTTGGGGGCTGAATTTGTTCTAGTTCTGGGTTGGTGATGATTGTATAAACCCGATCTACCAAGGCTTGAAAACTTGGGTGTTTGCGATCGCGGTAATGGGGTAAAGTCACAGGTAAGTCAGCCCGAATTCTTCCCGGATTGCGTCCGAGAACAATAATCCGATCCGCCATAATTACCGCTTCTTCAATCCCGTGGGTGACAATCAGAATGGCTTGGGTGGGTATGCGACGTTCTAACCACAAATCTAATAACTCAAACCGCAAGTTTTCTGCTGTTAGTACATCCAATGCCGAAAACGGCTCATCCATACATAACAGTTCTGGTTCTACGGCCAAAGCCCTAGCAAATCCAACTCGCTGACGCATTCCCCCAGAAAGTTCTTTGGGATAGGCATTTTCAAACCCATCCAAACCAATAATATCAATCATCCGTAGCGCCTTTTGCCGTCGAGAATCTGGCGCTTCTCCTTTGGCTTTTAAACCTAGTTCCACATTTTCTAGTACAGTTAACCAAGGATAAAGGGCAAAACTTTGAAAAACAATTGCTACCCCAGGATTTAAACCAACTAGAGGACGGTTATGATATATAACTTCGCCTTGACTAGCCGGGATTAATCCAGCAATAATCCGCATCAAAGTAGATTTACCTGAACCTGAAGGCCCCAGCAATGCAACGATCTCTCCTGGACGCAACTCAAGATTGATATTTTCCAGGATGACAATCTGCTGACCGTTGGGCTGTTGATAAGATTTGCTGACATTTTTTAGGGCGATCAGATGTTCAATTGCTGTTTTAAAGACCATAACTCTTTCTGTAAGGAAATAATTAAATATAATCTCATGTAGAGGTTATTTTACAGTTAAAGCTGACTAAAAATAGTTTCTTCTGCAATTTGAACATGACTGTAGCCTAAAGATTCCCTTGCGTCGTCATTAATTAGCTACAAGAGTTAATAAGATAAATCTCCTAATTTCTGCAAAAAAGCGATCGCCTAGCCGAATATTAAAAGGAAGAAATTACAGTAAGTTGTTTTATTAGATATGTGCATTTGAGTAAATTGTGAGTACTTACAGATATTAAATAAACAACCTCTACTATGACGGTTACATATAGAAGCACCTGACGCAAAGAAGTATCATAGAGATAGAAGCTTGATTCTTGTTGGGTGGCGATCGTGAATACAGAGGAATTCTTACGATTAATCGAAAAGCAGCGCTCATGTCCTCAGACACTGCCAAAAGGGCTGCAAGCAATGTGGTATGACAACAAAGGTGACTGGAGCAAAGCTCATGAAATAGTTCAAAATGCCAGCGATGCTGATAGTGCCTGGGTTCATGCTTACCTGCACCGCAAAGAAGGCGATTTGAACAATGCCCATTTTTGGTATCAGCGTAGTGGTCAGCCAGAGTTTCTAGGAGAACTAAGCCAGGAATGGGAACAAATAACTTCTGTATTGCTAAGAAAGGTCAACGTGACCCATGAATGCTGAGGAATTAAAACGGCGTTTTGCCGCAGGAGAAAGATATTTTCCAGCCGTCAACTTGATTAAGAACAAGTTGATTGGAGCCTATTTGCCCGGAATCAGTTTATGGGGATCTGACTTGAGTGGAGCGAACCTAGCGAAAGCTAAACTCTGGGGAGCAGATTTGAGTAGAACTAACTTAGCTAAAGCGAATTTGACCAGAGCTAATTTGAGCGGTGTCAAACTGAATGAAGCAAATCTCCGGGGAGCCAAACTTAACTATGCCAAGTTGTATGGAGCAAATCTGACTGGCGCTTACTACGATGAAAGCACGCGGTTTCCTAGAGGTTTTGATCCCGTCAGTAGAAATATGCAGAAGGTGTGAGGTAGGCTAATAAATACCAAACAAAATGGCATAAAAATGCTTACTGTTGCTAAATCAAAGCAGATTGCCATCGCAATCTTTTCTTTCACCCTCCTTGTTTACAGCCAAGTTGCATCAGCCGCCTTAACTTTACCCCTACGCAGCAAAAAGGGAATGGTGGTTTCAGCCCATCCCCTAGCGAGTGAAGCGGGAATTTTAATGTTACGCAAAGGTGGTAATGCAGTAGATGCAGCTGTAGCCACAACTTTTGCCATCTCTGTAGTTGAGCCTTTTTCGGCAGGAATCGGCGGCGGCGGATTTTTGCTGATGCACTCTGAGAAAACTGGCGATATCAAAGCGTTGGATTTCCGCGAACGCGCCCCCCTGAAAGCTACAAAAAATATGTATCTGGATACAGCAGGGAAAGTGCGTCCCAATGCAAGTATCAATGGTTATTTGGCAGTAGCGACACCAGGAACCGTAGCGGGACTTTATGAAGTGCATCGTCGCTATGGTAAACTTTCTTGGCAAGAGGTAATCAAACCTGCGATCGCACTTGCTAAAGATGGCTTTATTCTTGGCGATGTCCTAACTCAGCGCCTCAACCAGCGCCAGCAACAGCTTCTCAATAATCCAGCCGCGCGGGAAATTTTTACTCGCAACGGCCAATTTTACCAACCAGGAGAGAAACTGGTACAGCGTGATTTGGCACGTACCTTAACAGCAATTTCTGAAAATCCCCAAAGTTTTTACACCGGAAGTATTGCTCGAGCGATCGCTTCTGATATGGTAAAAAATGGTGGTTTAATTACTCTAGAAGACCTGAAAGCCTACAAACCAATCTGGCGGACTCCTGTTTGTGGGAATTTTCGGAAAGCTAAAATCTGCTCAATGCCACCACCATCATCGGGAGGCGTTCACCTATTGCAGATTTTAAATATTATTGGTGACACTGATTTAAAATCTTTAGGATGGCATCATCCCGACGCTATCCACTTAATGGTAGAAGCAATGAAGATTGCTTACGCCGATCGCTCAGAATATTTAGGCGATCCTGATTTTGTCAAAGTTCCTGTACAAGAACTGATTAGTCCAACTTACGCCAAAAAACGCCGTCAAGAAATTAATATGCAACTGGCTAAACCCTCGACCGAGGTCAAGCCAGTAGATAGAAAGACACTACAACGTTTTAGTCAGGCTAATAATCAAATTTTAGGAGAAAATATCATTCCATTATCCGCTCGGTCTCTAAAACTGCACGCGACGCGGTATGAATCTCCTGAAACCACTCATCTGACTGTTGTGGATGGAGAACACAACGCCGTAAGTCTGACTTTCACGGTTAACCTCATTTTTGGTGCTGGTGTGGTGACACCGGGAACTGGAATCGTCCTGAACAATGAAATGGATGATTTTGCTGCTGCGCCAGGAGTGCCTAATGCTTTTGGTTTAGTTGGTAACGATGCCAACAGCATTGCACCCCGTAAAACTCCTTTATCCAGCATGACTCCCACTATTGTCACAGAAAATGGTCATTTTCGGATGGCAGCAGGTGCGCCCGGTGGTAGCACCATCATCACCCAGGTTTTGCAAACGATCCTGAATGTGCTGGAATACAACATGGATGTTGGTGCAGCTGTTTCTGTTCCACGCATACATCATCAATGGCTTCCCGATGAGTTGCGGGTTGAATCCTGGAGCTTGGACGCTCTGACTATGCAAGACTTACGCCGTCGGGGGCATAAAATTAAGGAAACTACTCCTTGGGGTAATGGTAACGCGATCGCTGTTACATCTGATGGAACTCTAGAAGGCGCGGCAGATCCTCGCGGTGAAGGTTCCCCCAGAGGTTTGTGAGCGAGTGAGGGACTGGGAAGACGCAGGAACGCAGAGAATAACCAATGACAAATGACCAATGACCAATGACCAATGACTATTGATTTTGAATTGTTGACTCTGCGTAGCTGCTACTGCCAAACTCATTTGCCCGTGCGCTAGATACTAGTGTCCAACCTGCTTTGAGAAGTTTTTGATAAGTTGCCCAACCTTTAGAACCACCTGGTATTTGATAATCTGGGACTGTGAAATGCCCAAAAGCTGTGTAGGGCCGCCAAGGCTGATTGGGTTCTGTCTGCAAATACAAAATTTTCTCCCCATCACCACCAGACTTAGATAACCAGCACATTTGTCGATGCATTGCAAACTCCTTTGCTTTTAGCTAAAAACTAACGCACATTACCAGACTTTTGTCAAGTAATTTCTCAGCCTTGTGGGCTATTTTTGGGCAGAAAGATAAACAGCTTTGTCTCACCTTATTTAATAGGGTGAGATTTTTCTAATGTTATCCGCGTTTTTTGCGATCGTGTGTAACAATAACTACTGTTTTGACCAAGCTTTGTAATCAGGATTTAGAAATTCCATCCGGCTTACATTGGTGGATTAAAATTGGAGCTTAATCGTAAGTGATATCATGTCCGGCAAATTACTTGTGATATGTCATTGCGAGTGCAACGAAGTGGAAGGAAGCAATCGCAAGGCTTTTGGGATTGCTTCCTTCCACTTCGTACCCTTCTCCTTCGGAGACGCTACACGAACGGGAATGTCAAGGGCGAACGCAATGACAATTGTTTAACCGGACATGATATGATTTTGCGGACATAATTATGATTGATTTATATTAAAAAGCCCGCACTAGCGGGCTTCGTTCGTCTAGCCACAGGTTTTTACCTACGGCATTTCATGTCAATTATTAAGCTGTTCCACATTTAAATTGCATAATTAGGGCGGCAAGATGCCCACCCCACAAGAGTTATAAAAATTTTAGATATGCAAACTAGATGTGGTTTAGCTTACCTACCTCGCCGCCGTTGGCATACCCAAAATATCCTCAATCCTGGGCATATCTTCCAACGCAATCACCCTTCCTTCATCCTCAAAACCGACAATTTGATCGAAGTTCAAATACCGATACAAATCATCTGCAAAAGGATGAATTCTACTCGCCACAATATCCAAATATTCCTGCACTGTCGGAAGCCGCCCCAGCAGCGCACAAACTGCGGCTAATTCTGCCGAACCAAGATACACTCGCGCATCTTTACCCATGCGATTATTGAAGTTGCGGGTAGACGTAGAAAAGACTGTTGTGCCATCAGCAACTCGCGCCTGATTACCCATACACAAACTGCATCCTGGCATTTCTGTTCTAGCACCCGCAGCCCCAAACACGCTGTATACACCTTCTTCTTTTAATTGGTGTTCATCCATGCGGGTTGGTGGTGCTATCCACAGGCGAGTTTTCACTTCACCTGCACCTTCTAAAACTTTCGCTGTTGCCCGATAATGACCGATATTCGTCATACAAGAACCGACGAATACTTCTTGCACTGGGTCATTAGCAACTTCCGATAATAACTTAACATTATCGGGGTCATTGGGAGCAGCAACAATTGGTTCTTTGATTTCGTTCAAATCAATTTCAATTATTTCGGCATACTCCGCATCGGCATCACCTTCTAATAACACGGGATTTGCTAACCATTCTTCCATCTTTGCCACACGGCGCAGCATGGTACGTGGATCGTCATAGCCCCGTGCTATCATATTTTTCAACAGTGCTATATTAGAACGCAGATATTCAGAAATTGTCTCTACACTCAGCTTAATTGTACATCCTGCACAAGAACGTTCGGCACTAGCATCGGTCAGTTCAAAGGCTTGTTCAACTTTTAAATCTGGCAAACCTTCTATTTCCAAAATTCGCCCGGAGAAAACATTTTTCTTATTCTGCTTCTCTGCTGTCAGCAAACCTTTTTGAATTGCCACATAAGGAATAGCATTTACAACATCCCGCAGGGTGACACCTGGTTGCAATTCACCTTTAAATCTTACCAAAACTGACTCTGGCATATCTAAAGGCATGACACCCAAGGCGGCTGCAAAGGCCACTAATCCAGAACCGGCGGGGAAGGAAATACCCAAGGGGAAGCGGGTGTGAGAGTCGCCGCCAGTTCCCACGGTGTCGGGTAGCAGCATCCGGTTTAACCAAGAATGGATGATACCATCACCGGGACGGAGGGCAACACCGCCACGAGAGGCAAAGAAATCGGGGAGTTCGTGATGGGTTTTGATGTCTACTGGTTTGGGATAAGCAGCAGTGTGGCAGAAACTCTGGATAACTAAGTCTGCACTGAAACCAAGACAGGCGAGTTCTGTCAATTCGTCGCGAGTCATGGGGCCTGTGGTATCCTGGGAACCAACGGTAGTAATGATGGGTTCGCAGGATGTGCCAGGACGCACACCAGGTAATCCGCAAGCTTTACCGACCATTTTTTGTGCCAGGGTATAGCCTTTACCTGTATCCAAAGCTTGCTGGGGACGGGTGAAAACGGTGCTGGGTTCTAAACCAAGTGCAAGACGAGTTTTGTCGGTGAGGGTACGGCCGATAAGTAAGGGGATGCGTCCACCTGCGCGGACTTCATCGAGAATGGTATCGGGTTTGAGGGCAAAGGTGGAAATGACTTCGCCTGCAACGTTTGTGATTTCGCCTTTGTAGGGATGGATGGTAATTACCATGCCGGTTTCGAGTTTGGTGACATCGCACTGAATAGGCAAAGCACCGGCATCTTCAGCAGTGTTAAAGAAGATTGGTGCGATCGCACTACCTAAAACATAACCCCCAGCGCGTTTGTTTGGCACAAAAGGGATATCATTTCCTGTATGCCACAATACCGAGTTGATGGCAGATTTCCGCGAGGAACCAGTACCAACAACATCCCCTACGTAAGCTACAGGATGCCCTTTTTTCTTCAGTTCGGCAATGGTTGCCACACTTCCCGGTTGCCGTGACTCTAACATCACTAAGGCGTGTAAGGGAATATCTGGGCGAGTTGTGGCACTTTGGGCGGGGGATAAGTCGTCGGTATTGGTTTCGCCAGGAACTTTAAAAACGGTGACAGTAATCGCTTCTGGTACTGTGGGGCGAACGGTAAACCATTCAGCTTCCGCCCAAGAGTCAATTACTAGTTTGGCGAAAGGATTGGTTTTAGATAACTCTAAAACATCGTGGTAAGCGTCATACACCAAAAGAATTTTGCTTAAGGCGTTGGCGGCATAAGCGGCGATGGGTTCCTTTCCTTGTCCGCCCATTACCAGAGGTGTTTCGGATGAGTCGGAGACGGATACAGTGGGCAATTGCAGCAAATCAATTAAAGATTGGACATTGTAACCACCAATCATTGTCCCTAGCAATTGCACCGCTTCTATGGGCGCAATCAACGGGCTGGTGATTTCCTTTTTGGCAATGGCGGTGAGAAATCCAGCTTTGACATAAGCTGCTGGATCGACACCAGGAGAAACGCGATCGCTCAATAAATGCAATAATATATCCTCTTGACCCTTGGGCGGATTTTTCAGTAATTCACATAATTCTGAGGTTTGCTTCGCATCTAATGGTAAAGGGGGAATACCGAGTGCTGCCCTTTCAGCAACGTGTTTACGATATGATTCCAGCATTTTTATGTTCTCCATTGGGATTTTCTCCCTTTAATTATGAAATATTTTTAGGCAATACTTGGCTATAAAAGTTTAGCTTACTTTTATAGCTGAAAGCCTTATGAGTAATCGGTTGACTGCAATTTTTTTATACTGAAACTTTAGTGTTTGAAAAGTATTGGGCGAATGGAATTCGCTACTACACTAAACTTAGTCCACCTCCGTGGACTAAGAGAAAATTAAGACTTTTAACCTGGGAGAAAATGTACTCCTGATAACCAACCGTCTTTTTGCATAGTTCCAAATCCATTGGCTTCGCAACGCGATACTCCTGCGGAGTCGTTGCACGAACGCCTAAGCTGAAACCTTTATGGGACAGTAGTTTTACTTTTTTAACTTCATCCATAATCTGTGACATGGAAAAAGTCTTTGCTAAAAAGCCAGGGTTTTCGCTGGAGAAAGAAAACCGAGTTCTTAATTTTGGATAAAGTCGAGCTAAGAAGCTAGATTGCGGAAGGGTTCTATTATTACAGAATGTTCAGCAAATCTTCATAACAAACCGAGTATTTGTAAATTAGAGTTTTGCTGTTTGGCAGGAGTGAATAAAACATCTATTTCTTTAATCTCTCCTGTAACTTTTTCTGATGCTTTGACCTCAATCTACTCGGATTTTGGGACTGAATCAAAAATCTGTAAATTATCTGTAGGATCGCTTTTCACTTTCTTAGTTCATCGATTGTTCAAAAGGGTTAATGGTCTTAGCTGAATCTGTAATTAGCCGAATTTTAATCTCATGGTAAAACTCCTCTTGAAGTAGCTCTACTTTCGATTGAGCCGAAAGTAGTAGTAGCGCCCAGAAAACGCTAACTAAATGACTGTGTTTAGACTCATGTCCAGACCCATTTTGGTTGATAAGCTTTGTCTGAGTCCACAACTCTACAAGTTGTTCTAAATTCAACCAATTTTGCTCTGAATTTAGCCCTCTTGCTGATAAGTTCAACACCTGTTCAAGTTCTCTAGCTACTTCCGTCAGATTTTCCTGGTGAGCTAACTCCAGCGCCTCCCGCATACTTTGGACGCTAGGCAGACGTTTGGGACGGATAGGTTTGCTGACTTTTTCTACCAGTTTTAGCTGGTTCGCCATAATCTGCAATTGCTTAATTAATTCTTGCAGAGTCACCCGACGCTTTGGTGGCGGCATTGCCGATGCACGACGACGCAATTGCCGTTCTAGTGGTAGACGATGACCGTGATGTGATATTCCGTCTTCATCTTCCATTAGGGTATCATCTAATACACCATCTTGAGCATCTCCTACTGTTGATAATTGCATCAATGTATTGGCTTTGAACAATACCAGCATTGATGCTGACAAAAATGCCTGTCCAGATTGAGACAAATCCGCTTCATAGCCTCTTCCTATTGACTCCGGTGCCATCAGTTCCAAGTAACGGTCAATCACCTCAATCACTTGGACATCCCAAGGGTCTATTTCTCCTTGTTCAGCTTGGTAAATCAGGTGTGTGATTGTTTCTAATAGCTCGGAAGCTTCCATCAATAGGTTCTAAGTTAATTAACGCTCTTTTATTACTCCGAAAAAATAAAATATTCGTAGGTTGGGTTGAACGAAGTGAAACCCAACAAAACCAGAGATTGTTGGTGTTGGGTTTCGTTCCTCAACCCAACCTACGCCTAAATTCATCAAAGTCCTTAAAAATAAGGGTGGATGATTTTTATCCGACGAGAGTCATAAAAGAGCGTTAATGAGAATCAAAAGACCTTAACTTCAACAGTAAACTCATTGACTATTGGCAAAGCATGTACTTTAGACATTTGCTTGCACTTTTTTAATCAGGAATTGCCTGCTGGCAGTATCCTCTGAAATTTGTAATCAATCACCATTGTGAATTGTGAGATCGGAATGTGCAACTTTTGGGGTTGGGGATTGGAAATGGGAAGAGGACAAGAGAATTAGGGACAAGGGGAAATACTCGTTGCAAGTTCCCAGATTATTTGTCTTCCCATCTTCCCACTCCCTAATCCCTGCTCACCTGCCATCTCAATCTTGGGGTGGGTCATGAGCAATAGTAACGGTTGATACAAACTCACTCGGCTTAACGCTTTTGATCGCATCGAAAGTGCCTTTAATAGTACCAGCAATGGGAACAGCAACAAGCGTCCCCAACAACCCAGCAATCTCAAATCCCATCAAAATAGCCACAAAAATCCAAATAGGATTCAGCCCAATAAAGTTGCCGAGTAACCTGGGAGCTAATAGGTTATCTTTAAGCTGTTGCATGAGAATTGCCGCAATGGCAACTTGAACTGCTAACCACCAATTTTGCAGTAGTACTAAAATCGTCACCAGACCAATGCCAAGAGATGCCCCAATAAAGGGAATAAGTTCCGATATCCCAATTAGGATGGCAAACAACAGGGCAAAGGGAACTTTCATCACTAAGAAAATTGGTGTCAGGGTTAGCACCATAAACAGTCCTAACAACAACTGGCTGAGAAAGAAGTTCTGGAAATTTAGGCGCAAGGCTGTGGTAAGGGGCTCTCCAATATTAGAGGGTAAAAGATTGACTAGACCATACCAAACGCGATCGCCGTATAAAAGCATATAAAATGCAAGCACAATGACTAACACTAAGTCAAGTAATCCTGACAGCAATGTTCCAGCAAATCCCACTGCACCAGAAGCTAGTTGTTGCACCAGATTCTGAATATTGGCATTGATTTGACTGCTTACAACCCTTAGATCAATTGGCAAACGTCGTTGTTTTGCCAGGATCTCAAACTGCTCTAAGTTTGCTTGACTAGCGCCTAACCAATCAGGGATCTTATTTAACAGTTGGATTGTTTGGTCAACGATCAACGGCACTAGGGTAACACCTAGAATCCCTACTAGGGTAAGCGTTGCAAGTAAGACTACGATCACCGCCTGAGTGCGCGTGATTTGGGCACGTTCAAAGAACTTAACCGGGTAATTGAGTAGAAAAGCCAAAATCGCCGCAATACTCAAGACGGTAAGGGGATGCTGGAAGTAGCGACAAAGCACAGACAGTAGCCAGACATTAAGAGCGATAATTGGACCGCTCAGACCATAAATTAACAGGCGTTTAAGGGAGGCCGAACGGCGCATTTTATGCAACCTATTTTAGATATTGCTGAGAGAATTTGTAAAATTATTGATGGCACTAATTATTTATCATCATAGATTTTTTTTAACAAAGAGATATATATAAAAGCATAAGCGTATCTGATAGTAAGGAAGTAAATAAAAATGGACAAAACCATAGCTGACCTCCGCAAAGACTACACCTTGGAAGGTTTAAGCGAACTCGAAGTAGACCTCAATCCTTTTATCCAATTTCAAAAATGGTTCGATCAGGCTCTAGCTGGGCAACTCCCCGAACCCAATGCCATGACCATTGCTACCGTTACACCAGACGGTAAGCCCTCAGCCAGAATGGTGCTGCTAAAGGATTTTGATGAACGCGGTTTTGCTTTTTTCACCAACTACAACAGCCGCAAAGGACAAGAATTGGCAGAAAATCCTCTGGCGGCTTTAGTCTTCTGGTGGGCAGAACTAGAACGCCAAGTTCGGATTTGTGGGTATGTAGAAAAAGTTTCCAAAACTGAGTCCGACCAGTATTTTGATACTCGCCCTGCCAACAGTCGCCTGGGTGCGTGGGTATCTAATCAAAGTGAAGTGATAGAAAGCCGAGAAGTCTTGGAGCGACGTTTGCAGGAGTTATACAGTAAATATGAAAATCAAGAGATCCCCCGACCGCCTCATTGGGGAGGCTTACGGGTGATCCCCACAGAAATTGAGTTTTGGCAAGGACGCTCTAGCCGCTTACACGATCGCTTACTCTATAGCCGTTTAGATAATGGCACTTGGAAAATTGAGCGGTTATCACCTTGAAGGGAGAAGGGAGCAGAGGGGACAAGGAGAATAACCCGGATTTCTCACCAATGCTCAAAGCCTGTGCTTGTGCAGGGGAGCAGGGGAGCAGGGGAGCAGAGGAGAGTTCAATGTGCCAAGTTCAATCCCCTCTGCCCCTCTGCCCCTCTGCCCCTCTGCATTTCAAACTTGTGAGAAATGCGGGAATAACCATCCCCAATTCCCAATTCCCCACATCAGACCATCTGTTAAATGTCAATACATTACCACTGAGCGATCGCATCTTGAATTGCTGCCCGTGCTTCTGCTAAAGATTGAGTCCGGGCATCACCCTCGTTAAGTCTGTTGGCGTTAATAAATTGAATATCTGTAATCCCAATAAAGCCGAAAATCGTCCGCAGGTAGGGTTCTTGGAAGTCATAAGCAACGGCAGGGGAGGCCGGGCTAAAGTCACCGCCACGGGCTGTAATGATAACTGCCTTTTTACCTTCGACTAACCCTTTAAAACCTTGAGCATTTAAGGCAACAGTCCGGTTAATGCGAACGATTTGGTCGATGTAAGCCTTAAAAGTGGAAGGGATATTGAAGTTGTACATTGGCACTCCAAAGACGTAGCGATCGGCTGCCAAAAACTCATCAACCAGTTCGTCAGAAATTCTGATTGCCTCAGCTAATTCTCGGGTATGGGTTTCTGGTGGCGAAAATGCCGCCGCAATCCAAGCTTCATCAACGTGAGGAACTGGGTGATGCCCTAAATCTCGATAAGCGATCGCATCTTCAGGATGTGCTGCCCTCCAAGCACTGACGAATTCTTTAGATAGTTCTCGTGAGTGCGATCGTTCAGCACGGGGGCTGGAATCAATATGTAGAATATTTACCACCAAATATCTCCTGATTAGCTAGGATTTACTGCTTTTACATTTTTTGGATCTAAATTTCCAAGCATTACATCAGATACTAAAAGTAACTAGTTACTAAAGTAAAGTAGTTACCATAAAGTAACTATTGAAAATTTTTGATTAACATAATTAATGTCTGTCTGTAAAATCAAAAATTCTTTGCTCGGAAAATAATTCAGGAGTTAGAATCTAGAATTTAGAATTCAATATCTGTACTCATTTCAGGCGAATAAATTGGTTTAATCCTTCTCATTAATTATCTTGTTGCACACCGTTTACTACTGGCTTCACATCAGAAAATGGATCGGTGCCACCACCCCAGTTAAAATCACTGATTCGGATGCTGAAGCCACCTAATTGCAGCACCGGATTGTAACGGAAGGTGATGCCATAGGTGCGACGACTATATTCTAAAATGTAGTCAGTACTAGATTCTCTACCTGTATCCAAGTTAACAGATGTTTGAAAGCCTAAGCGAAAAGGCCCGTAGATTTGCTGTGATATCCCAGCGCTTAACACTTTGTTATCAACGGATCGATCGAACAAAAAGGGAGATAATCCGTTGTTTAAGCCTTGAGAGTAACTAACATTAAAGGCGGTATAGTCTAAAAAAGGTCGAGAAAAATGACCGATTTGCCCAACTAAGCCAATTGTACCAGTTAGGGTGCTTTGGTTATCACCATTGGTGTAATAACTGCTAGTGCCTGTGAGACCAGCGATCGCTTGCAAGTAAGGAACAACAGGTCTAGCTGTGTATCGTAATCCCTGACTGGAAGTGGGTGGTAATGGTTTTCCTTGCCATAGCAATAACCCTTTACTGAGGAAAGCACTGGCTTGAAAACGACCTAGTGAGATGCGATCGTTTTCCCGTATGGGTTCTAGCAAGTCTTGGCGATCGGTATTGGCATCAATATACTGAACGCCTGCCTGATAGGTGAGGTTGATGCCACTCTTGCCTAAAGGAATCACAGGAGAGGTAATCACGCCGCCAAAACTGCTCTGGACAGTTTGAAAGCCGAGAGTACCGTTGTAGAGCCGATCGCGGTAATTATATTGCACATTCAAGACATGGGGAAGGCGATCGCCTAATATCTGGCGCAATCCCAAATTTATTCGCAAATTGTCTTCCACCTTGTTTAAGTCAAAACTGGTTAACTGCCCAGTTCCCTCAATTACGGCTCGTGGACTCAAAACAGAATTTATCTTTGTCTTTACAGCAAACAGTGCGCCTAAATCACCCGTGCCTTCTTGCACAGCCCTTTGTACTAGCAACTGAGGCGTAATCGTCCAGCTTGTCTTCTCTGTATCGATCAGTGGAAAGCCACGCTCAATATACAAACCACCCCGATCTTCTCCATCATAGCCGGGGGAAACTATCGCAGGTGTAACGTCCCGCTCCCGACGGTCAATAGTCCGCTCATTCAACGGAATTGGTAAGGAGACGGTTTGATCCAATACCAAACGCTGCTTCTGTGTCCTAATGCGGTCTACCAAGGGCGATTCTCGCGTCAGAGTTACTGTATCTGCACGCAACTCTAGTTCTGGCGGCGAAAAAGGATCGTTGGTGATGCGAACATCCCTTGCTTGCCAGCCTTGGGGATAGAAGTCAATATGTTCAGCTTCAAACCTGAGTCGATTGACTGCACCCCCTGCTTTCGGGGGTGGGATGTTGCTAGCATCGGACTGACCACCCAATGCCACATCAATCTGTCCAGGGCTACTCACACCCGAAAGGGGCTGATTGGCTCTAATGCGATCGCTCGGTGGACGTTTTGGCACTCCACCAGCAGTGACATTTGTGGGTGAGAAAGCTAAATCTGTTTGTGCTGAGGGTACATAAATTTCTCCTCTACCATTTAGCAGTTCCCCACTATCTTGAACAAAGTTATAGGTAAAGCGTTGTCCACGCAGTATCTGATCGCCCCGTGTTAAAGTTACGTTGCCTTCCCCCGCAGCAATCAAGTTGTCCAAATTGACTTGCAGGCGATCGGCATCTACCACCGCTCCATCAAATCGCACTACTACATTACCTACAGCTGTAATAATTCGCCGTTGCTCGTCATACTCTTGCCGATCTGAAGTTACTTCTACAATTCTCGGTTTGGCTGGCGGTGTGCTAGTAGGCGCTTGTGGCTGATTGGTGGTATTTACTTTTGGTGTAGGGGTTACTGTTTGAGCTTGTTGTTGGACTTGCGAACTGAATTCTACAGTGAACGGTGTTGAGAGTTGCTTTGTCGGGTTACGAGACTGAAATTTTATAAAATGTTTTACTGATTGAGAACTTGGTGCAAGATCGGCAGCAGATACGGAGATATTGTCGTTTTTTGGAGACTGTGGCGCAGTAATAATATTACTTTGCTGTTTTAGCTGAGTTAACTTCTCAGCTAAAATTTCCGCCTTGGATGTGACTAACTTGTTGTTTGTAACACTTGGGGCAATTTGAAGAGGAAGCGGAAATTGGGCGACCAGGGGATTTGGGGAAACTCCATAGCTAAATCGTGGAGAGTCCAAAAAGTTTTGTTTTTCTCCAGCAACATAGTTGGGATTTAGCGTAGACGCGGAGCGGCTTGTCGTCAGACATCGCTCACCAAGTTTTTGAGAAGGTTCGCATCTTACATCTAGAGAAGCCTCCGCTCCAACTTTTATTGGCAATGCAGTAGCTTCTCTTTCCTTCTCCCGTTTGCGTAACGCCGCTCTTAGGAGAAGTTCCGAGCGCCGAACGCCGATGCTTGAACTTGTCTTTGTGTCTTCTTTATCTTGGTTATTAGAGGTTTTAACCTCCTGCGTGGGATAACCAACAACCAGTGATTGCCCCAAAAGTCCAGCACTTCTAGAGCCAGTAATGGGAGAAATTTCTGGTGGAAAGGTTTCTGGTGGATGGGGTACAGAAGGAGTTTCCACAACTACCAAGTCATCCTGAGTTGAGTTTGTCGGAGTTGGCAATTGCGAATGACTCTTGTTGTCATCCGCAATTGCCAACTCAGCCAAATCCTTGGACTGCTTGGATTTGTCTGTCTTTTGCTGTATTCCAGTTTCTACAACTGAAAGAAACTTTGTATGACTAGCAGATGAGGTGGGATTTACAGGTTGTAAAGATTCGAGGATAGGAGGCGGATTGGGTGGCAGAACTGGATGAAGCATAAGTGAGCAAAATCGGGCTAACAAACAGCCAAATGACGGACGGAAGGATAAACTATACATTTTGCCTTCCGACTGTCGCCTTCTGCTACCTACAGCAAGCTACCTGGAGGAAGAAACTTACTAAATTTCCCTTAGTAAGTTTCCGTGGCGTTTAGTATTTTCCGCCTTCCAAAGTCGCGGATGATTTATCGCCCTTTTACTCTAAGTCCCGACGGCCGGGGTTACGAGCTGGATCGTTCGACAAAAATCCGAAGATGAAGATAGTAACGAAGAAGGCAACAACAATATAAACAGCGATTTTTAAAGTCAGCATAGAAATATCTCCAAGGGGTAAAACAAAGAAAGCTTTTCTTTGAGGATCTGCCATGCAGAAAAGATAGCTACTTTATATTACCCAAATCTCGTCCCTTTTTTAGACGACTCTAGGGATTGGGGAACTCGGAGCCCCCTCTGGGGATTAGGGGCGATGGGGACTGGCAGTGTCTACCTTACAGTTATTGAGAATGGTGCAAGATGTCAACTGTCTGACTTTTAGATGACCCTAATAAATAACTCAGAGATTAGTTTACTCTTGTGACGTTCGCTGACGGTAAAAGTTTCTAAAAAAAAGGATAGAGGCATAAGTTACAGGTTAGAAGAAATAATTCTCCTTGTCCCCAGTCCCCAGTCCCCAGT
>NZ_NOLK01000131.1:0-23047 GCF_002245985.1 Nostoc sp. 'Peltigera membranacea cyanobiont' 232 | reverse complement strand
GACGCTCGCAAACTCGCTTGCCGCCGGCGCTATCCGTTGTAGCAACTGGCGTTGTGTTAGAACGGAGTTCGTAACGCACTATTATCAAGGGTTTGATGCCGTACTCTCCGTGCTAACACATCCTACGTATATTTTCAGAAATCAAACCGAATTCCTATATATAAATTATGTGTATTCAGGATAATTAAGTAAAAATACTACAATGCTAAATATAATACTGAGAACTTTATCCCATTTATATTGATGATTTCTATATAATCATTCAAGCTTTTAAAACTAACTGTTCAGAATTTTGAGAAATGGGGTCACGAGAAGAGTAGTTTAATATAAAAATTTCTTTTCCCTTATATCGTTCACCTTTAAAGTTATCTTGTTTACTTTTTCCATTTTTTTGATCGTCAGTTCTACTAATTGTATAATTCCATTCTTTATCGTGTATTTCTAATGCCCATTCATATAGTTTTCTAATTTCTTTGCTATTATCGTAAGTTATAAGAAATTTTATCCTCTCCTTATGTCTGTTTAATATTTGGCATAGCCTTAAATGATCGTCTTTAGAAAATGAATGAACATAAAATTTATCTTGATCCGCATTGAAATAAGGAGGATCGATAAATAAAAAAGATCCATCGGGTACAGATTCAATCACTTTTTCAAAGTCAAGATTAGTAATTTGAACATCTTGAAGTTTCTCAGAAGTTCGACGGATGTTTCTGGGCCAATTCTCTGGACGCATACTGTATTTTTCGCCATATCCCCAATAACAGTTTTGATGCTTCATAATCCCAGAGTAGGAGGTTCTATTAAGGTAAAACCATCTACCAGCTTGTTCTAATTTATTTTGTGGGATGAATTCATTTTTGTAATATTTATGTCTTTCTTTAGTAGCAGATTCACCTGTTAAAAAGTTTATTAATTCTTCTGGTTGATCTCGAATTATCAACAAGGTATTTATTAATAATTCATCAATATCATTGAGCCAATTAATATTTACTTTATCTTTTACAAAAAAGATAGAGCCACCTCCAGCAAAGGGTTCAGCATAATAGGAGTGAGAAGGAATATGATTAAGAATCAAATTACGAGCATAAAATTTCCCGCCAGGATATCTAAATGGTGAGTTTATAGGTTTGTCCATAATTACCTAAATTATTCATAAGTTTATGTTTTCCATTTACTAAAAACCTATACATAGTTGATTTAAAGTTGATAATATAAAAATATTATTTGATTGCTAGATAGATTCTTATCTTGTTGTTTTTCTACTAAAATACAGAACTATAAAAAATATTTATTTTATTAAACCGTTGCTAATAAGTTAAAGAGTATCAACTTAAAATATCATTAATTATACATAATTAACAAATAATATACGATATCGTAAACAGCAGATTGAAAGTTTAATAGTGAGACTAAAAGCGTGAAGTATTTCTTTCTATCAGAGGGATGGACAGTTGCTAGAGTCTGGGCATCTGATGGACTCTGGCAAGTAACTGCATGGCGACGACAACCAGATATTCAGCGAATGAATATTTGTTTAGTGGAAGAAAACGAATTGCTATGGCTTTATCGAGTTGAAGAAGCCATTTTAACCGTAGAAGTGAAACCTACAATACCAGACACAGCCAGTACTACCATAGGTCAAGTAGTACTCAAACGTCTGATGAGTGCCGAACAAGTAATTGAACGTTTAAACACAGCTGAGGCGAAGTGTCAACTGCAAAATATCCAGTTGGTGGTTCAGTAGGGATTGGGGACTGGAGACTGGGGAAACAAGGAGGATAAGGAGAACAATCCATACCCAATACCCAATCACCAGTCCCTAATACCTAATCCCCACTGCCCTCAAAAAGAAAAGATAAGCAAATTTAATCTGTGACGGGTATTGGTAGCGAAAAAACTTTGTGATGCTACGCGATCGCATCAATTTACACGCTTGCAAACAATTCCATCAATAGTTACACTTTTTAAAACATTCTCATTTTTTGCTTGGTGGTGGCTACCCTACAAGGTAAACCTCCCGAAGCGAGTAAGCATTGCCAAAGCGCCCACACCGTCTGACTTATTAGACTAACTGTGGTAGTACTCTGGCTCTGGCAATAACAAAAAACAAGAGAGAGTTTTCTGAGTGGCGAATTTCGTTTCTTAGAATCTCAGTAAGAAAATTGCTTTGTAAACTAACTCATCGAGGAGGAGCGTAGTCGATGGGACTACCCTGGTACCGAGTACATACAGTCGTTCTGAATGATCCAGGACGGCTGATTTCTGTACACCTAATGCACACAGCCTTAGTAGCAGGCTGGGCTGGTTCGATGGCACTCTACGAACTAGCTGTTTTTGACCCTAGCGATCCAATTCTCAACCCGATGTGGCGACAAGGGATGTTCGTTCTCCCCTTCATGTCACGTTTGGGCGTTACTCAATCTTGGGGCGGTTGGAACGTTACTGGTGGGCCAGCAACCGATCCTGGTTTTTGGTCATTTGAAGGCGTTGCTGCGGCTCACATTGTTCTTTCCGGGCTTTTATTCCTAGCTGCCGTATGGCACTGGGTTTACTGGGATTTGGAACTCTTTAGAGACCCCCGCACTGGTGAACCTGCCCTCGACTTGCCAAAAATGTTTGGCATTCACCTGTTCTTATCTGGTCTACTTTGTTTTGGCTTTGGTGCTTTTCACGTCACCGGACTATTTGGGCCGGGGATATGGGTTTCTGATGCTTATGGTATAACTGGGGCTGCCCAGGGAGTAGCACCAGAATGGGGCCCAGATGGTTTTAACCCATATAACCCTGGTGGCATTGCGGCTCACCACATTGCTGCTGGTGTTGTTGGTATTATTGCAGGCTTATTCCACCTCACAGTTAGACCCCCCGAACGGCTCTACAAAGCCCTACGGATGGGGAACATTGAAACAGTACTTTCTAGCAGTATCGCAGCAGTCTTCTTTGCTGCTTTCGTTGTTGCAGGTACTATGTGGTACGGTAATGCCGCCACTCCCATCGAATTGTTTGGCCCTACGCGCTATCAATGGGATCAAAGCTACTTCCGTCAAGAAATTCAGCGCCGCGCCCAAACTAGCATTGCTCAAGGTGCAACCCTTGACCAAGCTTGGTCGCAGATTCCTGAAAAACTGGCTTTCTATGATTACGTCGGGAATAGCCCCGCTAAAGGCGGTCTATTCCGTACAGGGCCTATGGTGAAGGGTGATGGCATTGCCCAATCTTGGCAAGGTCATGCCGTATTCAAAGATTCTGAAGGACGGGAATTGACTGTGCGTCGTCTCCCCAACTTCTTTGAAACCTTCCCAGTAATTTTGACAGACGCAGATGGGATTGTCCGCGCTGACATTCCCTTCCGTCGGGCAGAATCAAAGTATAGTTTCGAGCAATCTGGTGTCACCGTCAGCTTCTATGGTGGCAATCTGAATGGTACAACCTTTACAGAGCCAGCTGATGTGAAGAAGTATGCCCGTAAAGCTCAAGGCGGTGAAATCTTTGAATTTGACCGAGAAACCTTGAACTCTGATGGTGTATTCCGCACCAGTCCTAGAGGTTGGTTTACCTTTGGACACGCCGTATTTGCTCTGCTGTTCTTCTTTGGTCATCTGTGGCATGGCGCTCGGACAATCTACCGAGACGTGTTTGCCGGTGTTGACGCGGATCTAGAAGAGCAAGTTGAGTGGGGTCTGTTCCAGAAAGTGGGTGACAAGTCAACCCGCCGGAAAGAAGCCCTTTAAAGGACTGGAGACTGGGGACTGGGGATTGGTGACTAGGAAAAAGTTTTCCCAATCCCTAATACCCAGTACCCAATCCCTAATTCCTCATTACTAGCTGGATAGGCAGGAACTAATAATATGGAAAGCGTTGCTTACATCTTGATTTTTACTCTGTGTATAGGTACTCTCTTTTTTGCGATCGCATTTCGCGAACCCCCTCGCTTTGAGAAACCAAAAGATAAGTAGAGCCTATTACCAGACCTTTAACTTGATTTAAAGAAGTTAGTATCCGTTGCTACTAAATATGGTAGCAACGGATATTATTGTTTTTGTCCTTTGTTGGTTTTCACTACTAAGTAAATAACCAATCATTTTTATATTGTGATATAATTTCCAATCTTGGGAGTAGATATGTGTTAATACTAGCTTTTCTGCGCTAGGATGAAAAAGGATGTTTTGTGTAAGCTGCCATAGAACTGCTTACATAGTAACATTACGCCTGTCACACAACCTTTACGGAGACTAGAACCAGGAACAAATCAGCATGGTCAATCAGAATTTAACCGCTACAGAAATTGGATTCACTCACGAAGATTTCGCTGCTCTACTTGACAAATACGATTATCATTTTAGCCCTGGTGATGTTGTCCCAGGAACCGTCTTCAGTATAGAGCCGCGCGGCGCTCTGATTGACATTGGTGCTAAAACCGCAGCATATATACCTATACAAGAAATGTCTATTAACCGGGTGGATAGCCCGGAAGAAGTCTTACAGTCAAACGAAACCCGGGAATTTTTCATCCTTACCGATGAAAATGAAGATGGGCAATTAACCCTTTCCATTCGCCGTATTGAATATATGCGGGCTTGGGAGCGGGTGCGACAGCTACAAGCAGAAGATGCAACTGTCCGTTCTGGCGTGTTTGCAACTAATCGCGGTGGTGCATTGGTACGGATTGAGGGATTACGTGGCTTTATCCCCGGTTCTCATATCAGTACTCGCAAACCTAAAGAAGAATTGGTAGGTGAAGATTTACCATTGAAATTCTTAGAGGTTGACGAAGAACGTAACCGCTTAGTTCTATCTCATCGTCGGGCGCTGGTTGAGCGGAAGATGAACCGCCTAGAAGTCGGCGAAGTAGTAATAGGTACTGTTCGTGGCATCAAACCCTACGGTGCTTTCATCGACATCGGCGGCGTGAGTGGTCTACTGCACATTTCTGAAATTTCTCACGAACATATTGATACACCTCATAGTGTGTTCAATGTCAATGATGAAGTGAAAGTTATGATCATTGACTTGGATGCAGAAAGGGGTCGGATTTCCCTATCTACCAAGCAACTAGAACCCGAACCCGGCGACATGATTAAAAACCGGGATTTGGTTTACGATAAGGCAGAAGAAATGGCTGCTAAGTATCGCGAACAGCTGTTAGCCAAGCAACAAGGTGCTACTGCTGCGCCTGCTGCACCTGCGGATGTTGTAGCAGAAGAAGATATTCCACCAGCAGCAGAAATTGAAGACGAGATTCCACCAGCAGCAGAAATTGAGGAAGTAACTCCTGTAGTTGCGGAAATTCAAGAAGAGATTCCCGCAGCCACGGAAACTGAAGAAGAAATTCCCGCAGCCACGGAAACTAAAGAGGAAATTCCCGCAGCTATTGAAGAATAATACATTTTATAGTTTTACTTGTTTTTAAGTAAGAGTATTAAATCATTGTATAAAGAGGGTTTTTCCCTCTTTTTTTATGTGGAAATTGGGAAGAGACGCGATGAATCGCATCTGTACAAGGAGTTAGGAATATTAATTAAATAAGTTAGGTGAAATATTGTGGTGACTATTAAATGTAAAAATATCACTTTTGATAATATCCAGGCAATTTTGTTTGACAAAAACGGTACTTTAGAAGATTCTGAAACTTATTTGCGATCGCTAGCACAAAAGGCAACAAGATTAATAGATGCTCAAATCCCTGGAACTGGGGAACCCCTGTTAATGGCATTTGGCGTGAATAGTAATAGTCTAGATCCGACGGGTTTGATATCAGTAGCGAGTCGCCGCGAAACAGAAGTTGCGGCTGCTGCATATATTGCCGAAACAGGAAAAGGATGGTTTGAGTCTTTAAAAATAGCCCGTCAAGCTTTGGATGAAGCGGAGAAATACATCGAACAAACTCCTTCACCGCTATTTGTGGGTAGCTTAGACTTGTTGAAATACTTGCAAAAAGGAGGCTTGAAACTCGGTATCCTCTCAGCTGCAACAACTGATGAAGTAAATAAGTTTGTAGCAAATCACCAATTAAGTGATTATATCCAGTTGGAAATGGGAGTAGATGAGGGGCCGAGTAAACCAGATCCAGTGCTATTTTTGCAAGCTTGTCAAGCTTTGGGAGTCGAACCGGGCGCTACCTTGATGGTGGGTGATGCAGTTGGTGATATGCAAATGGCGCGTAATGCTAAAGCCGCAGGTTGTATTGGTATCACTTGGGTGGGTAAGTCAGATAACGTTCGAGGTGCGGATGTGGTGATTAATCAACTTGATGAAATCCAGATTTTAGAAGATTAGCGTTTTCTAGGTAGGGGCAATTCATGAATCATTAGTGTCAACTTAACGGGAAACCCTTGTCAAAATGTGATATTGAGTTCACTCACTGACTATCACTCACCGCGTTACCCCACCCTAACCCTCCCCTTATAAAGGGGAGGGAACTAAATTTCTTGTTTCCCCCCTTTATAAGGGGGGATTAAGGGGGGTAAAATGCTTGTGGGATAAGCGTTTGAACTTAAGTTGACACCAATGTTCATGAATTGCCCCTACATCGTATATTTCTGCATACTATAACTACACTACTGCTGCTGAAATTACACCCTTTATTTCTAACGCAGCTGCAACTCGTAAAATCAAAGCTTCATTATATGGTGCTGCTATTAATTGCACGCCCAATGGTAAAGCATTTGGACGCTGAATTGGTATTGATAAAACGGGTAAACCAATGAAAGATAATGGTTGAGTAAATAACCCTAAATGAGGACGGACAAGAATTTCTTCACCATCCAAAATCATAGTTTGTTGGCCGATTAGCGGTGCAGAAATTGGTGTAGTTGGGGCAAGAATCACATCCACATTTTGAAACACTTCTCGAATCCGATCGCGATACCATCTTCTAAACCTTTGTGCTTGAAGATACCAGCTACTAGGAATTAACGCCCCAGCCAAAAAGCGATCGCGTGTTGCTGGATCAAAATCTTGGGGACGACATCGCAAATTTTTTAAATGCAGATTTGCGCCTTCGCTAGCTGTAATCACAAAGGCTGCTGCACGGGCGCGTTGTGCTTCTGGGATTATCACATATTCACTAACTTTTATTGCATCAGCGACTTTTTGCACTGCTGCTAAAGCTTCTAGTTCTGCACCTTTGGTAAAATAATCGCTAGCGATCGCAATTCTAATATCAGAAATATCTTCCTTAAGTTGTGGTAAAACCAATTCAGGCGGGCGTTTTGTACAAATTGGATCGCGATCGTCTTCTCCCTGAAGCACATCAAACACTGTCGCAATATCCTGCACCGATCGCGCAAAAGGGCCAATGTGGTCAAAACTGCTAGAAAATAAAGCTACCCCAGCCCGAGATAACCTTCCATAAGTCGGCTTGAAACCAAAAACGCCACATAACGCCGCCGGAACGCGAATTGAACCATTAGTATCAGAACCCAGCGTCAGAGGTACTAACCCAGCAGCAACAGCCGCCGCCGAACCACCTGATGAACCACCAGCAACTCGCTGTAAATCATGGGGGTTGTGAGTAGCACCGTAATGGAAATTTTCCGTCACGAATCCATAAGCGTACTCATCCATATTCAAAGCACCAACCAATACTGCACCAGCTTGTTTCAGCTTGGCTACTGCGGTTGCATCTTGGGTAGCTGGTGGTTTTTCTGCATTGATTTTCGATCCCGCCAGAGTTGTTAAACCAGCGATATCAAAAAGATTTTTCACCGCAAAAGGGACACCCGCAAGGATTCCCGGATTATTACCTTCGGCAATTCCTCGATCAATGCGTGCTGCATCTGCTAAAGCCGCCTCAGCAGTCACAGCCGTAAAACAGTTAAGTTGATAATCCCGTGCTGCTATTCGTGCTAACGCAGTTTTAGTAACTTCCACAGCGCTAGTTTTACCTTGGCGTACAGCAGTTGATATTGTTATGGCATCGGCTGAATCAAAATTCATGCTCAAATAATTCAGATATAGGGCAATACGCTTGGGTTAAGCATCTCTTTTCTTTCTTCTCTCTGCGTTCTCTGCGCCTTTGCGGTACCCTGCGGGAAGCCGTTCGCGTAGCGTCTCGTAGAGAAGCGTCTACGTTAAAAGGTTGACTTTGGTAACAGAGTTTTAACCTTAACCCAAGCATATTGAGATATAGGGCATTTAGCTTAGAAAACTCCAACTGCAATGCCAATGCATCGACTTGTTATGCCAATGCATCGACTTGTTATGCCAATGCATCGACTTGTTATGCCAATGCATCGACTTGTTATGCCAATGCATCGACTTCTTATGACAATACATCGACTTGTTATGCCAATACATCGACCTGTTATGCCAATGCATCGACCTGTTATGCCAATGCATCGACCTGTTATGCCAATGCATCGACTTGTTAATAATTTTGCGATCGCACTCTAATTTACATCCCTTTGCCTCAATCAACCTCCGCAGCATCAAACAGTGGTTGTCTGGAGAACGGGAGACTTCACCCGACGTTGACTTTTGATAATCATCTGGATAGGACAATCTGGCCCTGTCACCAAACCACGGCGTTTAGGTCGAATTTCACCATTGTCAACTAGTTCTAATTCCAAGCTGGAAAGGATTTTGGCAAGTGCTAACTTCATTTCCAACTGGGCAAATGCTAGACCAATACAGCGCCTAGTACACCACGGCGTAAATAAAGCTACCATTTCAAATCAACGAAAGGCTTACGCTGTATTCATTTTGAATTTTGAATTTTGAATTTTGAATTCCGCCTTGCGGTACTAGCACCACCCCCAAAGGGCAAATATTCATAAGCAGAAAATTGCCGTTCTAAAAAGCGTTCTGGCTTAAACTGATTAGGTTCTGGATAAATATCTTCCCGTTGGTGGGTCAGATAAAAAGATCGCTCAAAAATTGCTGTAGTTTTTCAGCGCGAGTAATCTAACGTTGCAAAAAAGCAATAAACTGTTACAACCTGAAAGATGTAAAATTTTTGTTAAATTCAACGAGCATCTACAGTTTCATCTCATCGTCATAAGGTACTCAGCATGACTGCAATCTCCCCAAAGGCATCTTCAGCGCTTCCCGATTTTTCGGAAGGGATTCAATATTTTGGTGAAGCGTTACCAGATTTTGAAACTTATGGTGCAACACCTGCTATCGAGTCGGGCAAAGTAGCGATCGCATCTCCCACTGATAAAGCAGCTGTATATCAAACTTTACTAGCTGCTGATGCCCTGCGCTACCTGACTTTGCAAGTTACCGCTAGCAAAGCTTCTGGGCATCCCGGCGGATTTGCCAGCCAAGCAGAAGCTTACGCATCTCTTGTCATGCTGGGATACAAGAACATTATTACCGAAGTCGGACACCACGCCCCCGGATTTTATAGTGCCATGTTCTTGGATCGTTCGCTAGAGGACATGGGAATTTTTACAGTCCAACAATTACGCGATCGCTTCCGAGAAAAGCACGGACTTTTAGGACATCTTTCTGGTTTCATTCCCGGTATTCTTGCACCTGCGGGGCCTTTGGGACAAGGGCAACACTTTGCAATGGCAGCTGCACTGTTACACAAAGATAAGTTATTCCCCTTTACAGTTGGGGATGGTGGATTGGGTGAGCCTTATATTGTAAGTGCGATCGCGCATTTCCATACTGCTTATCCTGCTGTCACCAACTTCTTACCGGTGTTGGTGTGGAACGGTTACAGCCAAGAACATCACAGTATGGTTTCCCTCAAAACCAACGAACAGATGCAAGCATATTGGCAAGGTAACGGTTTTGATGAAGTCGTGTTAGTTGATGCCAAAGACTTTGACGATCGAGATCAGTCAGGGGATTACGTTGATAGTACCGCCTTTTCCTTCGAGAAACGCCTAGCATTCACTCAAGCAGTACTTTCAGGTGTGGATAAAGCCGCGCGATCGGCTTTGGGTGGTAAACTTACCGTCTTCATCATTAAACAACTTAAAGGTGCAGGAGTCCACGCGCGAGGAGCAAAATCTCACAACTTGTATCCTAAAGATACGCTGGATGCGCCCCATATTATCAGTGCATTGCAAACCCGTGCTTTATCTGCGGAAGCTTGGCAATTAGTTAGAACAAATGCCGAACGCGCAGGTGGTGGCCCAGCAGCGAAAACTGTGGTGACAGAATTTGAATTACCATTACCAGAATTAGGCGAATTACCTTTAGAAGAATATGCAGTTGGCGGTGAACCAAAAGTTTCTACAACCGCGATGGGACGATTAGTAGGAATAGTTGGAAATAAAGATAAAAATTTCCTTGTCACCAACGCTGATGGTAATGAAGCATCTGGAATTGCCAATATCAACCAAGCATTAAAGATTATCCACCCCACAACCGACGATTTATATAATCAAGCACCAAATGGACAAGTTTATGAACCATTGAGTGAAGATGCTTGTGCCGGTTTAGCTGCGGGTTTAGCGTTAATGGGTGCGAGAACTTTGTGGTGTTCTTACGAATCTTTTGCCATCAACGGATTACCAATTTGGCAAACTGTAACCCAGTCAATGGCAGAATTACGCCGTCAAACTCCCTCGACTATTACTTTATTCACAGCAGGCGCATTAGAGCAAGGGCGCAACGGTTGGACTCACCAACGTCCTGAGATTGAAGCTTACTTTGCTTCATTGATGCGAAATGGAAATGTTTTTCCATTATTTCCGCCTGATGCTAATAGTATTCAAGCTTGTTATGACTGGGCATTGAAAACTAAGAATAAGGGAATTGTGATTACAGCAAGTAAATCGCCGTTACCAATTCGCACAACTTTAGAACAAACTCGTCAAGGGTTGCGCGATGGTGCAGTGTTATTACATGAAGTCGCTGGTGATAAGCAAGTTGTATTTGCTGTGATTGGTGACTTAACATTAATACCAGTATTTGAAGCTGCGGCTTTCTTAGAAACTGAAGGTATTGGCGTGAAGATAGTTTCTATCATCAATCCTCGGCAATTGTACCGTAGTCATGATACCGCGTGGGATACCTGCTCTGAACCCGAAGGCGGTTTCTTAGATGATGCCAAATTTGCCGAATTATTTGATGGCGATGCCTTAATTGCGGTCACAGGTGGTGCTGCGGGGATGCTAGAACCAATTTTGTTACGGAGTACAGCCAAGCGCGACACCTTCGCTTGGAAGCGTGGGGAGACTACAGCAAGTGCTGGTGAGTTGATGGCGTTTAATGGATTGACTGCTGAAGCGTTAACGAAACGTGCGATCGCTTTAGTGCATTAAGATAACCTAATACCCCATCTAAGTTTTTACTTGGGTGGGGATTATTTGATAAAGCAAAATTTTATGTTCTATAAATTAGAACCTGTGTAATTTGATCTAAAAAGCTATGATTAAACCTATACCGACCAAATATAATGATGTTGAATTTCGTTCTAGATTAGAAGCAAAATGGGCTGCTTTCTTTGATCTTCTAGAATGGGGGTGGGAGTATGAGCCTTGTGACTTTGATGGATGGATTCCCGACTTTTTACTGAAGTTTGATTCTCCTATTTTTGTTGAAGTTAAGCCCATTTATAATTTTCCACAAGATATTGCTGATGAAATAGAAAATTCAGGTTGTACAGAAGATTGTCTAATTGTTGGAATGACTCTATATCCACCTAATAATAGCTCATATTATGGAGTTCAGATTGGTTGGAAGAGAGTCGTAGACGATGAAGAGGCTTTTTTATTGGCATCCTCTGATCTAGTTTGGCCAGTTTACAAGAATTGGTTTGATGTTGTCTTTACTCTTGATAAATACAAGGAAATTACTTTTGATGGCGCACCTGGACACTCACCAGGAATGGCTAGATTTACAGATGCATGGGACGATTATGGTTCACAAGGCTTAGAAAAGGAAGTTCAAAGGCTGTGGAAGATAGCAGGGAACAAAGTGCAATGGAAAAGTTCGATTATTTCATAAATTTGAAAGGAGAAGCTTAGATCAATGTTGGGTTTCGTTCCTCAATACAACCTACAATTTATTGCAACTACAGCCAGCGCTGGCGAGTTGATGGCGTTTAATGCATTGACTGCGGAGGCTTTGACAAAAAGTGCGCTCGCATTAGTTCATTAAGAATTTTCAAACCGCAGATGTACGCAGTTAAACGCGGATAGTTTGGCGTTTATTTGCGTACATCTGCGGTTTTTATTTTATAGCTTTTGATGTTTCTATAAAGCATAATTCAAAATATATATCTTTTATTTATGGGTCTCTAATTTTGCTAGAAGAAATCAAAATATCTGAATTACCATCAGTTTATTTATTGGACAAAGATCGTCTTCCTAATTGTGCAGCTATTTACTTTGTATTTGACAGTAAAGGTCAAATTATTTATATAGGTAGAACTATTAATTTAGTTGAAAGATGGAAAGCACATCATAGATTTAATCAGCTAAAAAGATTTAATCGGAAAAATACTCTTAGTATTAGTTGGTTGACTTGTAGTAGTGATATAGAAAATCTATCAAATCTCGAAAATGAGTTTATCAAGTTATATAAACCACCCCTTAATTGGTCTAAAGTAGTAGTACCAATTAGAAAAATAACTCCAGCCGAAACTGCTTTGCAGCAAAGTCTTCAGCAGTTATCCAAGTTCAATGTTATGATAATTGGCTTTGATCCAATATCAGATGGAGAACCACCAACAATATATTTGGTATATCCTGTTTATGGGATGAAAGGATTATCTGGAAGTATTAGAACTGCATTAAAAAACATTAACAAAAAGGCTAGTTCCTTAAAATGGAAAGAATACAAAACTTATCCTAAATCTTCCGGTAAATTCGGTTTATGGGAGACTGAATACAACGGTTTAAGAATAGATTTATCTCCATTTGATAGTTTAGTTTACTTCATGGAACATTCAAACCGTCAGACTCTAGCTGGAATAGAACTTATGGCATTTAGTAGGGAACAGCTAGAATTAATTTTAGATAAAAAAGAAGAAAATGATGAGAATACATCAGGTTTAGAAGCATTAGAAGATGATCCTATTCCAGTAGAAAATATTTATAGAAATCAACCTTTAAATAGTAATTATAAAAATACAATTGGAGTTGAACCTTGGGAGGAATTAGAACCAATGGCTGAAGGGGAAGTTAGAATAATGACTCGTCAGTTTGTTTATGTGGATGATATAGAAATAGAAGTATGTACAAACGACAATGGAAAGTATTTTGTTAGACACAATCTTTACTTGTGGATAATGTACAAAAGGAAAAATTCTGATGTTCCGAATGATATTACAATAAAACGCTTAACAGATGAAATAAATAGACTACCTACTATTAGATGGTCTGGCTATAGGTTTAGATATGAAACGATTAGATTTAGTGAAGATGATGCAGAAGTTGATAGTTTACTAGTTCCATTAGCTATGTTTGAAGACTTAATGAAAGACAAGTATGGCGTTCATAATACCAATATTCTAGAAGAAATTAAAAAGGGTGAGTACAAATCAAAGCCAGATGATAGTGAAAGGATAAAATTATTCGCATGGCTTCAATCCAATTCTTTATTTTCACTGCTCCAAACCAATAATAATAAGTAGGTTGAGTTGAGAAAATCCAACAATATAATAAGACACTTGGATTTTCGCAAGTAAAAATTCTACAAAATCTAACGCCTCTTGTTGCTTATCAGGAGGTAATATTCTTACCTTGTCTATAATAATTTCTTCAATGCTCATTTTCTTTAGCAATTCGGATAAACTAAATATATTTTAAACTTTAAAGTATTCTTTGCCTGTATGCCTTCCGCCGCGACTTCACTCGTTAGGTAGGTATCGCTGTGTGTATATTTGACTTAATATAAAAAAGTATAATAAAAAGCATCACACGTTTATTTGTTAGAATATTATTTATCACTAAACAAAAAGAAGTTATCTTGTGGACTCTACATTTAACTGGAAACCGGAACAGACTTTACTTAAAAAAGTCATAAATCTGGCTACTGAACGAGGTCAATCTCCTGAATCAATTATCAGCGAAGCTGTTAAGCTATATATCGAAACTCAATTGCTAGAAACAGTTGATTATGCTGTGTCTGACCCATTAATTGGCTTATTTGCAGCAACACCTGATTTGGCTATAAACTCAGAAGATATTCTCCAACAGGAGATTACTGAAAAATCTGGTTGGACGTGGAAATAACCTTAGCGGTTGCTGATACAGGTTTTGTTGTAGCATTGTTGAATCGTTCGGATACAATGCATAGTGTTGTTACAACAGTATATATACAACAAAAACAAATTCTGTTACCCCAAACAGTATTAGCAGAATTAGCTTATTTAGTAGGACATAATGCAGGTATACCGACAGTAGTAGCTTTTTTGCAAGGACTATCTGCGAGTCGATTTAGTTTAGTAGCTTTAACAGACCAAGATATAATTCGTGTGGCGGAAATCTTAGATGAGTATGCAGATAGTCGGATTGATTTTGTAGATGCAAGTGTTATGGCGATAGCTGAACGCTATGGTATTAAAAAAATATTTACCTTAGATCAACGAGATTTTAGATTATATCGACCTCAGCACTGCGATAGCTTTGAGATTTTCCCCTAAAGATAAATAATAGTTAACAAAAGAGCGATCGCCTTACAGAAAACCTCAAAAATTAAGCGATCGCCTTGCAGAAAATCTCAAAAATTAAGCGATCGCCCCGGTAGAATAATAATTTACTAAGCTGTTGCAAATTCTGTAAATTTTCTGACATCTGGAGGCTGAAAAGCTAACACAATATCGCTGCTATTTACACCTAACTTCATTAATTCAATCGCTATTCCTTCTTCTGTCCAGTCTTCTTCTATGAAAATTTTTTCATTTTTAATCCGAATATGAATATGAGTATATTTAAGTCTTTTGCTGCCTTGCCAATCTACAGTTAACCAGAGATAATGATCGTGATTTTCATCAAACACTAAACAATTTTCAGCAATTGTATCAGGTGATTGACGAGATAAATTATCATATTCAGTTAGCACCTGTTTAATTAACTCTCGATATTGTGTTAATTTATCCATAAAGTAATTTCCTCTCTTTCATTGTTAAAAACAATAAATTCAATTTGCTGAAGTTTCACCACTGCTTGAATAGATTTTCTTTGAAAGAAAGTATCAAATACTGTATCTCTGATTGCTAGATAAATTTTATAGTTTTTACTGGCTAGTTGTAAAATATCGCGGTAAAGAATATATTGACCTAGAGCATTTTCAAAATCTCTCATGGGAGAAGGACTGATAAAACTCTTGATTTCTACAACTATTTTCCGTCCTTCTTGTTCTGCTAATAAGGCTTTTTCTACAAATAAATCAGCATAAAGTTCTGCATCTTCATACTGCAAAAAATAAGGGTCAGCTATAATTTTCCAGCCATCCTTAATTAAGGCATTTTTAACAGCATCATGGTAAATGTCTTTTGCTGGCATTTCCTTCGTGGTAATATTGGCTAGATATTAAGCTTAGTTATTATAATTATACTCACTGGCCAAGAAGTTCAATATCTCATCCCCTTAAAATTACACTCCCAAAGAGCGATGTCTTCGACGGGCTACGCCTACGCCTTGCGGAAAATCTCAAAAACAAAGCGATGCCTACGGCGGGCTACGCCTACGCACTTTGTATTTTAATCAATTCACCAGATATCTTTAAGATTAAGCACAAATTGCGGTAGCACATCTTCTCCTGATAAATTAGCAGGAGATTGCAGCACTTCAACATCTCTACCAAAGCGATAAATTTCTACTTGCCGAATTTCTAAATCAATTAACCAACCTAATCTAGTACCGTTGTCTCGGTACTCTTGCATTTTATTTTGTAGCCTTATTAAACAATCAGTATCAGAACGCAATTCCACGACAAAATCAGGACATACAGGCGGAAATCTCTCTTTTTGCTCCTGTGTGAGAGAATCCCATCTGTCACGTCTTAACCAAGATGCGTCAGAAGAACGAACTGCCCCATTTGGTAAAATAAACCCAACCGAAGAACCAAAAGCTATACCTAGTGACTCATCACGATTCCACACTCCAAGTTGAGCAGTTAAATTAGCATTGCGGTTGCTGGTTAAACCTCCAACTAGAGGCATTAGTAGCAATGTCCCATCAGCATTACGCTCAAATCTGATTAATTCATTTATCTGACATAACTGGAAGAATTGCTTATCTGTTATTTGAAGAACAGGAGCAAAGTTGATAGTTAACGCATCCATAGAAAAATTTCAACTTGAATATTCCTATAAAAATGCCAAAAGCGAATGCACTTTAGCGAAAAACATATTTAGAATGATTGACTCTAAGTATTGATTACTTTATCCGCAGCACCAGTTAATATTTCATCCATCCAAGCATTTATGCTTTTGCCAGCCTTTTTAGCAGCAATAAATATTTTGCGGTGGTGTTCTGGAGTTGTGCGGAATGGAAGTTTACCAGAGAATGGTTTATCAGGATCCTCTCCTAGTTCTTCACAGAAAGCAAGATAATCGTCAACAGAAATTTGAAATTCTTGACGCGCTTCGTCTACAGTTTTTGCCTTAAAGGTAATTACGTCATTAATATCTAGGACTTGGCCAAAAAGTATTCCCGCTTCTACATCTACTTCTATACTAGCTGTGTATCCTTTATAAGTAATCATATTTCAATTCCTGCCTTAATTAAAGTGAGCAATCGCCTTACAGAAAATCTCAAAAATCAAGCGATCGCCTGTTGTGGAAGAGTGAGCGATCGCATTACAGAAAACCTCAAAAATCAAGCGATCGTCTCTTGTGGAAGAGTAAGCGATCGCCTTACAGAAAACCGGGGTGTGAGTATCAACGGAACAGAAAACCGGGATAAGAAAAAAATCTTGTAAAACGAATCACTCAGCCATGTATATACATGATAAGCTAGGATATCGTGTATAACTTTTGGCAATGGATCAATATTCAGGCACTAGACAAAAGTCTCAAAGACGACCCCGTACACCAGATGGTAAATTTGAAACAGATTATGGAGATTCACCCAAACGGTTAAGGTCAATTCGCTTAACCGATGAAGCGTGGGAAAAACTACTAGAAATAGCGGAGAAAAATCAAGTAACCAGAAGTGAAGTTATAGAAATTTTCGCTCGCGGTGGCGAGTTATATTAAGTGCTTTCTCTAGACTCTTTAGAAAAGAAGTGTAATTTTTTACTAAATCTGGTGTCCAGCCATATTTTAGCAATCAAGAGTATTGTCTATTCTCTTGATAAGTTTTTAATCATGATAATTTTCAGAACGCGACAATATATAAATTAAATCCATACTTGTAAACTATTGTCCAAACGGTGGTATTTTTTTAAAAGCATGAAGCGCTACTTCTTGCGCCCGAAGGGATGTGACTTTAGAGTAGCGAAGAGTAGTTTGAATTTTTTCATGCCCCATCAATGCACGAAGTTCCTCAACTCCCATGATTCCAACTCTCTGGGATGCAAAGGTATGTCTGAGTTGGTGAAAACCAACACCCTCTAGTTCGGGAATATTTTTAGCTGCGTTTACAAGTGTAGAGTAAGCTGTAGCATAGGAAAGACGAGATCCTTGCTGATTATTCGGTTTTTGAGCCGTAAATAAAGCATTTATCTGGGAATGTCGGTAGTATTTGATGTAATTATTCAAACAGAAGTCAGTGTCTTCATTGTAGAAACACCATCTTTGCTTATTACCCTTACCGATAACTTGAAACTTACGAGCAGTAAAATCAATATCTGATAAATCCAAAGCCAGTATCTCTGCTATTCTGGCTCCACTGCTATATAGCAAATGCACCAGAGCAGAAAGTCTAGCATCTTTTTTAATAGCTTGGTCAAGAATACTTAATTGATTTTGTGTCAGATATCGCACAACATTATCGGAATTATGCTCTCCTATCTGTGGATTTGGTTTACGCCGTTTGAGATGAGAAATGGGGTTTGATTTGATATAACGGCACTCAACAGCAAAGTTAAATAAGGCTGTAATTACTGCTTGATGACGATGATGAGTGATATATGATACGTCATTTAAATTATTGAGGTATTCAACTAAAATTTCTCGGTCAAGAATGGATAGTGACCAACTACCGTAAAGCTGAAGCAAAGGCATTAAAGTTGATTCATAAGAGCGAATAGTAGACTCAGCCAGTCCATAACGCTCTAAAAACTGAGTGACTAGTAATGCTAAATTAACACTCATTTTCACCTGAGCAACTTAAATTATTGAACTGATGGACAAATATTAACTTAATATTAATAGGTAGCGAACTAGATATATTTTCATGAATGTATCTGTGACTGATGCGGCTCCTCAACCAACAGAGACGTTGGGTGGTTACATTCAACGAATCCGTAACTCTCTATCTTTAACTCAGTTGGAGTTAAGTACAAAAGCGGGAATCCATGTTCAGACTATCCGCAAAATTGAAGCAGGAGGAACATCACGACTCAATCAAAAAGCAAAATCTGGTTTAGCTGCGGCGTTAGGTATCCCTCAAGAATACTTAGATGTTGTTGTCAAAAAAGTAGCACTTGAAGTTATCAATTCGCTCAAATTTTGTCCTAAATGTTGGACACCAGGGACAACTCCTGACCCAATGTGGACTTCTTTACGGTCAAAATATTGCTTTGCCTGCGGTACGCAATTGCGTTCTAGATGTTTGAGTTGTCATGAACCAATTGTGTCGCTCAAGTTTAAATTTTGTCCACATTGTGGCAAATCCTATAAGCAAACTGAATAATTTTGTTCAAAAATCCTTCCCTAGATGCCAGTTGAATTTTTAAGTGATGAACAAGAGAAAAGATATGGATGTTACAACGGTGAACCATCGAGCGAACAACTAGCAAAGTATTTTTATTTGGATGATCTTGACCTACAGCTGATTAAAAAACGACGAGGGAATCATAACCGATTGGGTTTGGCATTGCAGTTATGTACTGTCCGCTTTTTAGGGACTTTTTTAACCGATCCAACAGACGTTCCTTTACTGGTGGTTGATTATCTGACATCTCAATTGGGTCAGTTGGATGGAAGCTACTTAGAACAATACCGAAATTCCGAGACCAAATGGGAGCATACAGCGTTAATCAAACAACGCTATGGCTACCAAGAATTTCACTCCCAACCAGAACATTGGAAACTGGTGCGTTGGCTTTACCAACGGTCAACTTTAAGCCCAGAATCACGAGCGTGTTTTGTTTGACCTAACAACAGCGCGGTTGGCAGAACGGAAAATACTGTTACCAGGGGTGAGCGTTTTAGCACGGTTAGTAGCATCAGTACGTGAAAGAGCCGCCAACCGTCTTTTTAAGGTTTTGTCTTCGCTCCCCAGCCAACAACAAGTCGGCACACTCGAAAAACTGTTACTTATACCGGAGAAAGCACGTTATTCAACCCTCGACCGTTTACGTCACTCTCCAACTCGCGTTAACGCCAAATCAATGTTGGCGGCGATTAATCGTTTGTCGGAAATACGTTCGTTTGGGATGAGTGACATTGATTTATCAAGAATCCCACCCACACGAGTGAAATTTTTAGCACGTCTTGGGGCCGCTTCTAGGTCGGCAGCGATAGCCCGGATGCCCGATAATAAGCGAATTGCTACCTTACTGGCATTTATCCATTTACTAGAATATACGGCAACCGATGATGTCATTGATTTATTTGATTTACTGGTGAAAGGGTTGTTGTCGAAATCTAAGCGGGAGGGGGAACAACAACGCCTACGGACGCTAAAAGATTTAGATGCCGCCGCACTCAAACTAACGGAGGCGGTTGAAGTGCTAATAGACACAGAATACGAGGATATCAATGTCAGGATGTCCGCTTTTGCCAGAGTTAGTCAGGAACAGTTGGCTCTGGCTGTAGCTAAGGTCAAGTCATTGGCTCGTCCAGAAGAAGATGAGTATTATGATTTGCTACTGTCTCGTTGGCGTGGAATCCGTATTTTCCTCCCCTCGCTACTCTCTCAAATTGAATTTTCATCTTCCGAGAATGCGGCGCATATTTTGGATGCGCTCTTATTTTTACGTGCTATTGAGGGTCAAAATCGGCCCGACATGAGTGCTGCACCACTCAAAGTGATTACCAAAGGGTGGACTCGGTATTGCATTAATCCCAATGGCACAATTGACCGTAAAGCTTACACGTTCTGCGTTTTACAATCGTTAAGGTCGGCGTTGCGTCGCCGGGATGTATTTGTGTCCAAAAGTCAGCGTTACTGTGACCCCCGTGCCAAACTACTGAGTGATGAAGCATGGTCTTCCCAACGGGCGGGTATATGTCGGACTTTAGATTTGCAACCCACCTTTGATTCATCGCTCTCTATCTTAAAACAAGAATTGGATGAGGCTTACCGTCGCACTACTGCTAACTTCGAGAACAATACTGCGGTACGCATTGAACACAAAGATGGAAAAGATAATTTAGTCTTAACTCCTTTAGATAAACTGGAAGAAGCGCCCAGTTTGATAACGCTTAAAAGGCAAGTGGCAGCCATGCTGCCAAAAGTTGATCTGCCGGAGGTAATGCTTGAAATTAATGCCAGGACTGGATTTACCAAAGAATTTACCCATTTGAGTCAATCCAACAGTCGGGTTGATGATTTGCACATTAGTATCTGCGCGGTGTTGCTGGCCGAAGCTTGCAATATTGGTTTGGAACCACTGGTACGTCCAGAATTACCTGCATTAACTCGTGGACGATTATCTTGGGTGCAGCAAAATTATATCCGTCAAGAAACTCTTATCCGTGCCAATGCGCGATTGGTTGATACCCAAACTTACATTCCCCTTGCAAAAATATGGGGTGGTGGGGAAGTTGCATCTGCGGATGGGTTGCGCTTTACTGTCCCTGTGAGAACTATTAATGCTGCGCCCAATAGCAAATATTTTGGTATCGGTAAGGGTATTACTTATTACAATTTTACCAGCGACCAGTTCACTGGTTTCCACGGAATTGTGATTCCTGGTACTTTGCGTGATTCGCTGTTCCTGTTGTCAGGTTTGTTAGAGCAATTGACTCCTCTCCAGCCAGTCGAGATCATGACCGATACTGCGGGTTATAGTGATGTCGTGTTTGGTTTATTTTGGCTTCTTGGCTATCGGTTCAGTCCAAGACTGGCAGATATTGGTGAGGCACGTTTTTGGCGAATCGACAATTCTGCTAACTATGGTGCGCTTGATGGACTGACTAAAAACAAGATTAATACTGACCTGATTACGAATAATTGGGATGATATGTTGCGGGTAGCTGGTTCTCTGAAGTTGGGAACGGTCAACGCAACTGACTTAATGCGTTCCCTGCAACGGGGTAATCAACCTTCTACTTTGGCAAAAGCTCTTGGTGAATTGGGACGAATTATCAAAACCTTATATCTGCTATCTTACATTGATGATGAGACATACCGCCGTCGAATTTTAACTCAAATCAACCGTGGTGAAAGTCGTCATAGTTTATCCAGAACGGTTTTCCACGGTCAACGGGGAGAAATTCGGCAAAGATACCGTGAGGGTCAAGAAGACCAATTGGGGGCGTTAGGTTTGGTTGTGAATGTGATTGTGCTATGGAATACTTACTATATGGATGCAGCCGTCAATAAGTTGAGTTCTCTTGGTCAGGCGACAAATAGAGAAGATATTGCCCGACTTTCTCCATTGGGACGCAAACATATTAATATGTTGGGGCGTTATTATTTTTTGTTGGCAGAACCCATTTTAAAGGGAGAACTCCGCTCTTTGCGTGACCCTTATGCTCGTGAAGAATTTGATGATTTGTTATAGAGTTGAGGGCTTATCCCGGTTTTCTGTTCTTAAGTTATGTAACATTTATTTTCATGTATATACATGGCTAGAAGTGAAGAATGACCTATCTACAATGCTTTCATCTATGTATATACATGGTGGTGGATGTTTTTAGTCTTTGAACTGAATGGCACTAAGAAAAGCTATAAGCTATATTCCATAAGCATTACAGGTATTAATACCTTAAGAGCAGTGGACGCTTCGCTGCGATCGCTATTTTTGTAGGTGCTGTCAAATCGAGGCGGTAAATGTGCAGCGTCGTCCAAAAATTTTTTGTAGTTAGAAAAAGCTTACTCGTTCATGAAATACTTTCTTTGATACGAGCAAGCAAACAACATAACTACTACTGTGACACTACGAGTACAAATTCTCAAGGACAAATTTAATCAGAGTTTGGGGCTGCCTTTTAAAGAACTATTGCCAGAATCTGCAATTATACAAGCAATCACGGAGCTAAAGATTAAATATAAAAAGCGGTTATTTGACCCTTTTGTAACATTGTGGGCGTTTTTATCGCAAGTTCTAGACACTGATAAAACTTGTCATAATGCCGTAAGTAAAATAATTGCTCATTTGGGAGAATCAGAAGTAGAAATACCTTCAACAGATCCGAGTGCTTATTGTCAAGCACGGTCAAGACTGCCAGAAAAGTTATTAGAGAAACTTTTTAATTCTTCAGCACAGAATCTAGAGGGAAAACTGGCAGAAGAACATTTATGGTGCGGTCGGAATGTTTTGGTAATAGATGGGTCAACTGTCTCCATGCCTGACACTATAGAAAATCAGAAAGAATATCCACAACCTAGTAGTCAAGAGCCTGGATGTGGATTTCCAATTGCTAAAATTGGCGTAATATTCAGTTTGGCAACGGGAGCCGCTGTTGCTTTAGCCATAGATGTTTTGAACACTCATGATATTAAACTAGCGAGAAAGTTGTATCAGTTTCTCAAGCCCTTAGACATACTTTTAGGAGACAGAGCTTTCTGCGCTTATGCTGATATGGTTTCCATTAAAAACCTTGATTGTGATGCAGTATTCCGAAAACATCAAGCTCGAACAACGTCCATGCGTAAAGGGAAAATTGTTGGAGACTGTGACAAGTTGGTGACTTGGTATAAACCTAAAAGATGTCCAAAGGGCTTAAATAAAGATGAATTTGATGCTTTACCTGCTTCTATAACTGGACGAGAAATTTACTACTACATCGTTATTCCTGGTTTTCGTACTCAACGAGTTAGTTTAATTACTACTCTCTTAGATAAGACAAGTTATT
>NZ_NOLK01000130.1:0-23254 GCF_002245985.1 Nostoc sp. 'Peltigera membranacea cyanobiont' 232 | reverse complement strand
CCTCAGTCCCCAGTCCCCAGTCCCCAGTCCCCACTCATGTCCTTAGCCTCCTTCTTAGCGCGTCGTTCGTTCCACTATGGCTGGCTCGTTGCGGGTTTAACATTCCTAGCCTTACTAGTTGCAGCCGGAATTCGCTCTGCTCCCGGAGTTTTTATGGTGCCTCTCGAACACGAGTTTGGCTGGAGTAGAGCAACTATATCTTTGGCAATATCCATTAACTTAGTTCTCTACGGATTAATTGGCCCTTTTGCCGCCACAGTTATGGAGCGAATCGGCATTCGCCGGATGATGGTGTTCTCACTTGCTATCATTGCCCTCGGTGTCGGTTTAACCACTTTGATGTCAGAATCTTGGCAGCTAGTCTTGCTTTGGGGTGTAGTTGTAGGTTCTGGTAGCGGAGTTATCGCCCTGGTTTTGGGGGCTATTGTTGTCAATCGCTGGTTTTTTGAAAAGCGGGGTCTAGTTCTCGGCATCTTAACTGCCAGTACAGCCACAGGACAACTGGTGTTTTTGCCCTTGCTCGCCTCAGTAGCCGATCGCTTTGGGTGGCGAACTGCGGCTCTGGCTCTGACTGGTGCAGCACTTCTAATTATTCCAGCGATCGCAGCCTTTATGCGCGATCGTCCGGCTGATGTCGGGTTGCGACCCTTTGGCGACAACAGCGAAACTGTAGAGATATCAAAGCCTAGAGCAAATTCCATCGCCTCTACCCTCAACGCCCTCTGGCTAGGAATGCATAAGCGCGATTTCTGGTTGTTATTTGGTAGCTTTTTTATCTGTGGCGCAAGCACAAATGGGTTAATTGGAACTCATCTGATTCCCGCTTGTATTGACCACGGTATCCCGGAAGTCAAGGCTGCGGGACTTTTGGCAATCATGGGACTATTCGATTTTTTTGGAACTACTATGTCCGGTTGGCTATCTGACCGATGGAATAATCGCTACTTGTTGTGCTGGTACTACGGACTACGGGGTTTGTCTTTGATTTTCTTACCCTTCAGTTTCAACTTTTCCTTCTATGGACTTTCCATTTTCGCCGTATTTTATGGACTTGATTGGATTGCTACCGTACCACCGACAGTCCGTCTTGTTGCCAATGCCTTTGGTAAAGAAAATGTCGGCGTAATGTTCGGTTGGATTGTCGCAGGACACCAGCTTGGTGCAGCCACAGCAGCATTCGGAGCCGGAGTGTTGAGAACCTGGACGGGTAGTTATTTACAAGCGTTTATTTTATCAGGCGTTCTCTGTCTAATTGCCGCAGTTTGTGTACTGCAAATTGGTCAAAGTCCCACTAAGGGCAATTCACAGCTATCTTCAGTCACACTCAATCCTTAATCTATAGCTGGTATGTACCTTGATTTCATAAAATAAATCCTTTGGTTCATAACGCTCTCGGAGTAAAAATCTATTGAGACTATTATGTTAAAATCCCTCAATATTTTCACAACTTTGGTAAAGTGTCAAAACAATTAATAGCAGAGGATGAGTAAAAATGAAAACCGAACACGAACGCGAACAATTAATTAAAGATATCAACATACTGCTAAATCAAGCTTATGACAGTACTTTAGACGAGATTTACGCTCTACTAAAACGTATAGATGATGAAGAGGATGAAGAGGATATAAAAGCTATTAGAGAAGCTAGGGAAGATAGACGCATCAATGGTACTGTGTCTTGGGACGAATATAAAGGATATGATAAAGAAACTGCGTAATGTATCAAATTGAATTTACTAAGGGTGCAACAAAACAACTAAATAAACTCCCAATCAACATTAAAAACCGCATCGATTCAAAAATTTTAACTTTAGCTATAGAACCCCGTCCTAACGGGGTTACAAAATTAAAGGATGAAGAAAATACTTATCGGATTCGAGTAGGCGAGTACCGAGTGATTTATGAAATATATGACGATATTTTGTTAATAAGTGTAGTTAAAGTAGGGCATCGCAGTCAGGTTTATGAAGACGAAAGTTGACATCCAATCAAAACTAAGAACTATCATCAACTGTTAATCCTAACAAGGAGAATTAAATTTATGGCAACAACAGCTTTGATTGTCGGTGCAGGTAGTGGGCTAAGTGCTTCTTTAGCCCGCTTATTTGCCAAAAAAGGATTCACCGTAGCTTTAGCAGCTCGTCAAATTGAAAAACTCACTCAATTAAGTAGTGAAATTGGCGCAGTTAGTTTCGCTGCTGATGTTTCCAAGCCAGATGAAGTAGAACAGTTATTTATTGATATTGATAATAAAATTGGTTCCCCGAATATTGTCATTTACAATCCCAGTTACCGAGTGCGGGGTTCTCTTGTTGATCTAGACCCTGGTGAGGTAGCAAAAACCTTAGATATAACTGCTTATGGTGGCTTTCTTGTAGCCCAAGCTGCTACCAAAAGGTTTTTGCAACTTGGTGGTGGTGCTATATTTTTTACTGGAGCCTCAGCGAGTGTTAAGGGTTATCCTCTCTCTGCTCCCTTTGCAATGGGTAAATTTGCACTGCGCGGTTTGGCTCAAAGTATTGCTAGAGAATTAGCACCAAAGAATATCCATGTGGCGCATTTTGTAATTGATGGGGCAATCCGTTCAGCAGTTCGCCAAGATCCATTAGATAATCCTGATAGTACTCTTGACCCAGATGCGATCGCCCAAACTTATCTCAGTATTCTACGCCAGCCCCGCAGTGCTTGGACTTATGAAGTAGAACTACGTCCTTGGGTAGAGAACTTCTAGCCTAGACAATTGTTACAAGGATGGTTTTGCAGGTATGAAAATTGATTTTGGTGCAACTGCTGTTGATTATGCAAAACACCGCGCTGGATTTCCCAGTTCATTATTTAACAAACTGTCTGAATATGGTATAGGTTTACCAGGGCAGAATATTGTTGACCTTGGTACAGGAACAGGAACACTAGCGCGGGGCTTTGCGGATAGGGGTGCTTATGTAATTGGCATAGACCCATCAGCATCACTTTTAGAACAAGCCAGACAGTTAAGCGAATCTGCCCAAATCAAAGTAGATTATCGAGTCGCAACTGCCGAGAATACCGAGTTACCGGACGTAAGTGCCGATGTAGTCACTGCTGGACAGTGTTGGCATTGGTTCGATCGTCCGCGTGCTGTCCAAGAAATTACTCGGATATTGAGAAAAAATGGCTCACTTGCGATCGCTCATTTTGATTGGATACCCTTAAAAGGTAATGTAGTTGAAGCAACAGAACAACTGATCGAGGCTCATAATCCCGCCTGGAATCTGGCTGGCGGTAATGGCTTACATCCCCTGTGGTTACAAGATATTGGCGAAGTTGGATTCCGAGATATCCGCACATTTTCTTACGATGTATTTGTATCTTATACACACGAAGATTGGCGGGGACGAATTCGGGCTAGTGCTGGTGTGGGAGCCAGCTTGACACCAGAAAAAGTAGAAGTATTTGACCAAGAATTGGCAAAATTACTTGAATCAAAATATCCTACACCAATCCTTCAGGTTCACCATAGAGTTTGGGCAGCGATCGCCAAAGCACCAGAATCTAATTCGTAATTACGTACAAAACAATCACATAATTTTAGGAAAAATAACCATGATCGATCTTTATTATTGGGCAACCCCAAACGGTCATAAAATCACGATTTTTTTGGAAGAAGTCGGCTTGCAATATACCATAATTCCTGTGAATATTGGCGCTGGGGATCAATTTAAGCCCGAATTTCTCAAGATTTCTCCTAACAATCGGATGCCTGCGATCGTCGATCGCGAACCGGTAGATGGAGGTGCGCCAATTTCGGTATTTGAGTCTGGGGCAATCTTGCTATATTTAGCTGAAAAAACCGGGAAATTAATCCCGCAAGATTTACGCCAACGCACTCAAGTTTTAGAATGGTTGTTCTGGCAAATGGGCGGGCTGGGGCCTATGGCGGGGCAAAATCATCACTTTAGCACTTACGCTCCCGAAAAAATTGAATATGCTATTAAGCGTTATGTGAATGAAACGGGACGCTTATATGCAGTACTGAATAAGCAACTAGCAGATAGAGAATTTGTGGCTGGCGATTATTCCATCGCCGATATTGCTGCTTATCCCTGGATTGTGGCCCATGAGATCCAAAGTCAGAATCTAGAAGATTTTCCGCACCTCAAGCGGTGGTTTGAGACAATTAAAGCTCGTTCAGCAACAATTCGCGCCTACGAGAAAGCCGAAGCATTCAAAACTCAAGCGCTCGATCCAGAGAAGTTACGAGATTTGTTATTTAACCAATCGGCGAAAACTATTCAACCTTGAGCCTAATGAAATTGTCTTATGGGTATGGCAGGAGGCTTGATGTCTATCAGCTTCTTAGCGATCGCATTTTTCCAAAACTGGATGCTGTTTGTTTTATTGTGGTTGGTATAGTGATCGCTCTGCCCTGTGTTTGGTTAGTCAAGCAGAAGCAATACAGCACTTGACTTGAATAGTTGTAATTCAAGACTCCCCGCTTCCTCCGAAGTTCCGATCCTGCTAGAATGCATCGATGTCAAAAAAGCAACATCCCTTAAACAAAAAACCCGGTTGGTCTTTGGATGAGCGAGATCCAAAGTTCATAGAATCTGTAATGCCTCTATTGGGCTTTTTCTATCAGTACTATTTCCAAGTTAAAACTAGTGGCTGGGAGAATGTTCCCCACCAAGAAAAAGTCCTGTTTGTTGGTTCGCACAATGGCGGACTCTCATCTCCCGATATGGCGATGGTCATATACGACTGGTTCAGACGATTTGGTGTAGAACAACCCGTTTATGGTTTGATGCATCCCAAGGCTTGGCAGGTTAGCACACCACTAGCGCAACTGGTCGCCAAGGCTGGAGCAATCATTGCTCATCCGAAAATGGCTTACACTGCCTTGCATTCTGGAGCGAGTGTGCTAGTTTATCCAGGTGGAGCCGAAGATGTCTTCCGTCCGCATTATTTGCGTAACAAAATCTACTTTGCGGGGCGGCAAGGATTTATTAAGTTAGCGTTGCGAGAAAATGTGCCGATTGTGCCTGTGATTTCCTGGGGCGCTCACGATACGCTGATTATATTGGCTGATTGCTACAAAATTATGCAGCAACTCCACGAATGGGGAATGCCTTGGTTGCTTGGGATCGATCCAGAAGTTTTTCCGATCTATCTTGGGCTACCTTGGGGATTAGCAATTGGCCCCTTGCCCAACATTCCATTACCTGTACCCATGTACACGCGGGTTTGTCCGCCAATTGTATTTCAACGCTACGGTCGAGAAGCAGCTAGCGATCGCCACTATGTTGATGAATGTTATGAATTAGTTGTTAGTCAGATGCAGCAAGAGTTAGATGACTTAGTGGAGCGAACTGCTAAGACCAATTCTCTACAATGATAGATATTAATAATTTAGCTGGTTGACATCCACCCCGCCGTGAACGGTCGGGGATTCCTAAGACTCACGACTTAGGTTTCTGTTTCTTACCATTGCTGGTTTTTCGCAACTGCCCTTTAGACTCAAATCTATCGGGTCTTATGTTCGCTCCACAGACTGAAACTGCGAGTCCCGCAGCCAAAATGTTCTTAGCAGCATTGATATCTCTATCGTGATGTGTACTGCATTTTGGGCAATCCCACTCTCTGACATTTAAAGGCAACTTCTCAACGATGTAACCACAGTGCCCACAACGCTTAGAACTAGGAAACCATCGGTCAATCTTGACAAAAGTATGACCATACCAATCGCACTTAATATTCAAGTTGTCTGACTAATTCCGACCATCTAGCATCACTAATGGAGAGAGCGAGTTTTTTATTTTTCACCATATTCTTCACAGCCAAGTTCTCAACAGCAATCGTTTGGTTTTCAGGTACCAATCGAGTTGTCAACTTGTGAAGAAAATCATTTCGTGCATCACTTATTTCGGCATGGATCTTGGCTACTTTAAGCCGAGCCTTATGGCGATTATTAGAACCTTTCTGCTTACGACTTAATGCTTTTTGTGCTTTACGCAATTTAGCTTTTTTTGTCTTAAATCCCTTTGGATTAGCAATCTTATCACCTGTACTTAAGGCAACTAAAGTGGCGATCCCTAAATCAATGCCAATAGAGCTAGTAGATTCAGGTAATCTTTCGATTTCTACATCTACTAATATTGAAACATTCCAGCGCCCACAGGGTGAAAGTTTTACTGTAATTGTGGATGGTTGGGCACCTTGGGGTAGTTGTCTACTCCAACGAATAGCCAATGGTGTAGGACTTTTAGCAAGAAATATTTGCCCATCTCTAAACTTAAAAGCTGCCTTGGTAAATTCCGCATTGCCGCCGTTATGCTTTTTCTTAAAATTCGGGTATTTTCCCGTCCCGCGAAAAAATTACTGAATGCTGTTTGTAAATGTCTCAATCCTTGCTGTAATGGCACACTGCTAACTTCATTCAGAAATTGCAAGTCTTCTTGCCTTTTCCAATTAGTCAGCATTGTTGAAGTTTTTTCGTATCCGACTCGTTCGCTTCGTTCGTACCATGCTTCTGTCCTTGCAGCAAGAGCGCGGTTGTAAACTAATCGAGCGCAACCCATCGTTCTTCTAAGCAATATTTCTTGCTCAGAAGTTGGATAGAATCGGTACTTAAAACTGCATTGTGTCATCCTTACATTATATCAGATATTCTGTAAGAATAAAGCCGCCCTACAACGGCAGGGTTTTAAACCCATTTTTTTGATAAGACAGAAGCCTCACACCATAATCTTCAATTTGGTGTGAGATGAATGGCGCGTTAATTGCGGTGCGGTAGGTGAACTATGTTTTACGAGAGAGCCTACCAGCACCGCAAATAAATTTAGTTGCTCTAAAACCCTTTTGGCCAGGGGAATTCCAGAATTTTTCTCCCTCTGCCCCCAGCAAGAACTGCTCCCCTGCCTCTTCAGTCAGAGCGATCGCCACAGTGAATCTGAATCAAGATGGTAGATTTTCGTACAACTTGGGTAATCTAAAAGCAGACATCGCCTAAGTGCATCAGGAATTTACTTTTGCTTTGTTCGGTGAATGCGGTATTGCAATCACTCGCACTCATCTAATTAAAATCAGGAGCTAGTAAAGCATAAATGAGCCTACTGTTAAAACATCTTTTAGCAGCCAACAATAGACTCCCTAATCGTTACAAAAAACTACTAAGTGGCCTTGCTCTATCACTGTGCTACCTGAGTTCTGGCATCCAATCTGCTCAGGCTGAAGGTAGCCGCACTCTGTATCCCAGTAGTGCTTCTGCCAGCAGTAGCAGAGCTAACCTAGAATGGCGGACTGATACTTATGGCGGTCTTGTACTGCGGCGAACGTTGCTAAAAGTTTATGCTAATAAAGATGAGTATATTCTTTTGGGTTCCAGCGCAGTTGGCGTAAATAATGGTAATGTCCGCGTTTACAACCCCGGTCGTGTCAGTGGAAGTATTGGCAGTGAAACTGTTCCTAACACACCAGATTTTGTGTGTACTTCTCAAGCTGGAAGAGGGGTTATCTCAACTCGCCAACAGGAGTTAAATGGCCCCCGTGCTATTTCTGGTGGAGGTAATCCCAACGGCTATATTCCCTGTTACTACCAAGCTCCATCTACTGGAATTTATGACATCGTTTTCTATGGGCCTGATGGCGGTAGCTCTTCAGCTAATGGCGCTCCTACTGGTGAAGTGAATTTGAGTAATGGGAACAACTTTAATGCTCAACAAGGAACCAGTGTTGCAGCTTGGGATGTAACGGTACGCAGCAGCGATCAAACTTCAACAACCGACTTAAACGGACGCTTATTCAGCTACTATCTAGCTCTATTTACTGGTAATAACGGTCGATATCTCAACTTCCCCGTTTATCCAGTAACTACAGATGGCTACCGATATAAAGTAGAACTCAGAGGCACAGATCCGAATGGATTCGTTCTCTATGGTAATCAAACTGGCTTCTTTGACAGTGACGGGAAATCACCTCTCTACCACGACATATTAGGGGCCGATAGTCAACTGGCAAATCCCCAAGGTGGTGTCAGCTTGGCTCGTCCCCAATATGCTACCTTTTTCAACTCCATCGACACCAACGTACTTTCATCCGTTGAACGTTACAAACCAGATGGCACTTTAGACGGAATTGGTATTCCCCTTAGCCCAATTATTCCTGTTGTCAGTAACTTACAATTCAACGGCACAGTTACAGGAAATAATAGTTCATTCGGCACTGGTGGTGCTTTATCCTTTGGCAGCAACGTCACAGGTACTTACGAACTCATTATCAGCCGAGACGGCACTAATTTCGATCCCGCTAACTCGCAAAATCGTCTTTTGCGAGGGATTATGACCATAACGGGACAGCAAACGGTTAGTTGGGATGGTAAAGACAACAGTGGCAATTTTTTCCCAGTTGGTAGTAATTACAAAGTCAGTGTCAGAACCTTTGGAGGTGAATATCACTTTCCCCTGCTAGATGCGGAAAATAATTTTACTGGTGGCCCTACCATTACAATGCTGAATGCCACTAATCCCATAGGCAACACCAGAGCATTTTATGACGATCGCGGTTATAAAACCATAGGTGGTACTCAAATCGGTACTTCTGGTCAAGTACTATGTGGTGCTAATCCACCAAACCCAACCTTCAGCGACCCGATTAATGGTTTTGACACCGCCAGCAATGACCGGAAATTTGGTCAAAGTACTCTCAGTAATAATAACGGTGGTAACGCCGGCACATCATGTAATGGCTCTTTTGGAGATACCAAAGGGCTGGATTTATGGACTTATTATCCTGGTCAAACTCAACCAACTCCATTAAACATTATTGATATAGTTTCACCGAATGTCGGCAAAGTCATAATCAACGAAGTTTTGTATAGCGAAACGGGTACTGCTACTAACACTAACGATGAGTTTATTGAACTGTATAATCCTTCTGCATCACCTGTAGATTTGAGTGGTTTTAAGTTAGCAGACGGACATCTCACTGCTAATGATAATGATAGTACTAACGGCTTTACTTATACATTTCCTAACGGCACAACCTTACAAGCTGGACAATATGCTGTAATTTGGATTGGGGATAACAACGCCAACCATCAAGCAACAGCAGCAGCTTTTCAAGCTTGGTTGGGACAGACTCCCAAACTCAACAACTCTGGTGATGATATTTGGTTGTACGATAATCAGAATAAAATTATTGACTACATTGCTTATGGCGGCGGTAGTGAGGTGAATACACCTCCTGCAAGTGTTCTCAATCTTTGGGACAACACCTATCAATCTTCTTTGGCTGGGGCTAATGTGGGACAATCTATCAGCTTGACCCCCAATGGTAAAGATACTAATGTCAGTGCTTGCTGGGAAGCAAGTACCAGTGGGAACGCTAGCACACGATGTCCAAACTACTTACCAACTAGAGACACTGATACTATAGGTAGTCGTGTTACCAGTGTTGGAGAAAATAATAACGGTGCTACTGCTGCTAATGCAAAACTTCTGTTAGTTAAACGCATCACCCGCATCAATAACCAAGATATCACCGACATTGTAGATGGTCGCAGTGATGTTGCTGTTACTGCTGCCAATTATGTCCCGGAACCATTCGCCTCTGATGATAACTATGTGACATGGCCTGCTGGCTATCTGCGGGGATTAATTAATGCTGGGACTGTCAAACCAGGAGATGAGTTGGAATACACTATCTACTTTCTCTCCAAAGGCCCAAGTGATGCTACTAATGTTAAATTTTGCGACCTGGTTCCTAGCAGTACTACTTTTATTCCCACTGCGTTTAATGGTAATACTCCTGGTGATGGTGGCTTAACAGTAGCAGATCGAGGTATTGCCCTTGCTCTTGGTTCTAGCAATCCCACTGTTTACCTCACTAATATAGACGACGCAAGCGATCGCGGGCGCTTTTATGCTGTCAACGATCCAACCCCATCATACTGCGGTACTAACACCAACGGGGCTGTGGTGGTGAATATCACACGGAGTCCAGATTTACCCAAGTTAGTCAAAGATTTTTACGGCTTTGTTCGCTTCCGCGCCAAGGTGAAATAAGTAGGGCGGTGTAATTAAAGATAACTGGCTAGGGCTGTCATTTTTCATTAGTAAGAGTTTCAAGCCTATTTACATTTCGTAAGATAGTTTGGTTTATTTTCACCGACTTACTAGAGTGAAAGTTATGAGTTATGGTGTTGCTGAATCATGGGATGATTTTGTCTGATACGGAACGACTTTTGAATGAAATATGCAACGCCTGAATTTTTAACTTCTAACTATTTCCCTACCCGCCGCTAACTGGTGGAATCAGCACCACTTCATCACCATCTTGTAGTAGAGTATCTGGTTCGACAAATATTAAATTAATGCCAAAACGGGTGATGTCTCGCCATTGAGAGAGTTCGGGGTGTTCAGCTATGAGGCGATCGCATACTGATTTGACTGGCATATTATTGGGAAATTCCAGCACCAATTCCGAAACCCTAAAGGCTTCTTGATAAGCAGCGAACAGTTTGACGGTAACGGTAATTGCAGATTTAGACATACAACATGCTTTGGCAGTACCAGCAAGTAGTTTAATACTTGACAAGCACCCTGAACTCTTGGGCTTTATTATACATTACTAAGTATATTATTTCACAAACTCATAGCGAAAATTGCCCGATCGAGAAGAATTCAGCTTTAGTTAAGCGACTGGGTGATGAATAGAGGTTACAGAGCAAGCAGATTTATCCGTCCAGAAGAAGGAATATTAGCATCATAAAAGTCATGCAGGTATTTACAATGTCAATCTTTCTATATTAAAAAAGCTATTGCGATGATTGCGAATATCCTCTATATTTTCTCCAGGGTTAGCATTAGACTTAACTATAGACAATAAAAAACGAGAACCTATTATTCGTAATTCATTTGGTATTACATGAGTTGGTATATCAAAAATCCATCCTGTTCCTGCCCATGCAGTATTTTCTGACCTTTCCCAGATTACCTTTGTGTATCCGCAATCCAAATGAAAAATTACTCTTAGAGTACTCCAAGAAAGAAAATGCCCAATTGTCGTTGCGAGCGAAGCGAAGCAATCGCAGCCCTTGGGATTGCTTCGCTTCGCTCGCAACGACGGGTTTTGGATCATTTATTTTTTGGAACACTCTTACGTTTCTCTGGCTAACAAAAATCTTTCATTCATTAAAATAATTATGTAAATATATTTTTAAAAGGGCGGGCAAGATGCCCACCCCACAATAATTACAAACTTTATACCTGTTAAAAAATGCCCAAATTCCTTAGCATCTGCCGCATTATAACCCATCGCATTTTTAGTCCAGCGTCCTTAAAGCTAACGATCGACAAGTATTTTTACTTTTTATCCCTTGAATAATCTGATTTTCATGAAACACTAGGATCTTCAGCAGTTTTAATCTCTTTCAATAGTCGTTCGACTTGGTTAACTTTTTCGGCTCTATTCTGTGCTTTGAAGATATTTAAAGCTTTTTCTAGAGAAGATAGTGCCTCGTCTTTTTTATTTGTTTGCCACAATACCAGCGCAAAATTAGTCAGAGCTTCGCCATAATTAGGATTGATTTCTAGAGCTTTTTTATATTCAGTCATGGCTTCTTCCCAGCGACTTTGGCTAGCGTAAACCATACCGATCGCATTGTAAGCTAGAGCATATTTTGACTGGAGGCGAATGGCTTCTTGATAAGAGCTAATTGCTTCGTCTGGTTTCTTTTGCCGAAAAAGCACATTTCCCAGTTGAAAGTGTCCAAAGGCATCATCTGGGAATTTTTTAATGAATTTGCGTAAATTTTCTTCTGCACCTGTTAAGTCTCCCTGATTAAATAAAGCATTGGCTTGTTGCAGCAGTTGCGATCGCTCTGCCGATCCTGTGTCTGAAGACTGTGCTAGTTTTTGTGGTTGTCTCTGTACATCCGGTTCAGGCGAATGCAGATAAACTTTTCCAGAAACTGCTAATGCTAATGGTGATAAACCAATTACAGTTATCACACTCAGCGTTATGCCGCTAAATGATTGAACAAATGCTGATTTCAGTTTGCGCTTTACCTTCATCGCCCTGAATGCCTCAATAATGTTCTTATCTCCATAATAAAATGTGAGTGCGTTAGTAGGGGAACATAACAACTGTGCGCCCCTACAAGGTCATTTCAAATTATTTACGTACCTTCTCGCAATTTATCCAATACGCTTCTATCTTCTAATGTCGAAGTATCACCAGATACCTCTTGTCCAGCAGCGAGATTCCGCAATAAGCGCCGCATAATCTTACCCGATCGCGTTTTGGGCAAAGCGTCTGTAAAGCGAATTTCTCCCGGACGGGCGATCGCACCAATTTCTTTGACGACGTGCTGCTTAAGTTCTTTACTCAGTTCCTCACTCCCCTGATAAGTGCCTTCTAAAGTCACAAAAGCAACTACTTCTTCACCTTTGAGTTCATCAGGTTTACCCACTACCGCCGCTTCTGCAACGGCTGGATGAGAAACTAAAGCTGATTCTACTTCCATTGTACCAAGGCGATGTCCTGATACATTCAGTACGTCATCAACACGACCCATTACCCAGAAGTAGCCATCTTCATCGCGTCTAGCGCCATCACCCGCAAAGTAAGTATAGTTACCATCTTGGGGCGGAATATGTTCCCAATAGGTGCGGCGGAAGCGTTCTGGATCGCCGTAGACTGTCCGCATCATTCCCGGCCAAGGATGACGCACCGCCAGATAACCGCCTTCATTATTGGGTACGGTGTTTCCTTCCAAATCTACGACATCTGCAATAATTCCAGGGAAGGGAAGAGTTGCGGAACCTGGTTTTGTGGGGATTGCTCCTGGTAGCGGTGTAATCATGATACCGCCTGTTTCCGTTTGCCACCAAGTATCAACAATTGGACAGCGATCGCCACCAATTACTTTCTGATACCACATCCACGCTTCGGGGTTAATGGGTTCGCCGACGGTTCCTAACAAACGCAATGAAGATAAGTTTCGCGCATTGGGATGGTGTTCGCCCATCTTAATAAATGCCCGAATTGCCGTAGGTGCAGTATAAAAAATATTAACACCGTATTTTTCAATTACATCCCAGAAACAGCCAGGATTAGACGCACGGGGCGCACCTTCATACATTACAGTGGTTGCCCCGTTGGAAAGGGGCCCGTAGACAATGTAACTGTGTCCCGTAATCCAACCTACATCTGCGGTACACCAATATACATCTGTATCTTGCAGGTCGAATATCCACTTGGTAGTGATATGGGTATACAAATTATAACCCGCAGTTGTATGCACTACGCCCTTCGGTTTACCGGTGCTACCAGAAGTGTAGAGGACAAATAGCATATCTTCGCTGTCCATCGGTTCTGCGGGACAATCGGCTGATACTCCTTTTTGTAAATCATGCCACCAACGATCGCGTCCGCCCAACTGCATATCAGTTTCTTGTCCGGTGCGCTTGACAACTAGGACATTTTCGACGCTGGGAACAGCACCATCAGCTAAAGCTTTATCTACCTGTGCCTTGAGAGGAACGATCGCATCTTTGCGCCAACCACCATCAGCCGTGACTACTAATTTAGCTTGAGCGTCAATTAAGCGATCGCGCAAAGCTTCGGCACTAAAACCACCAAATACTACGCTGTGGGGTGCGCCAATTCGGGCACAGGCTAACATTGCGATCGCAGCTTCGGGAATCATTGGCATATAGATTCCAACGCGATCGCCTTTTTGGACACCCAGTTGCTTCAACACATTCGCAAACTGACAAACTTCGCGGTGCAGTTGGGCGTAAGTCAGGGTACGGGAATCACCCGGTTCACCTTCCCAAATCAAGGCTGCTTTATTTTTGCGCCAGGTAGTGAGATGTCTGTCAAGGCAGTTGTAAGAAATATTCATCTTACCGCCAACAAACCATTTAGCAAAAGGTGGTTGCCAGTCTAGCACCGTATCCCATTTTTGGAACCATTCTAATTCTGTTGTCGCCAAATCTGCCCAAAATTGCTGCGGATCGGCTTTGGCTTTATCATAAAGACGCTTGTAGTCGTCCAAGCTTTTGATATGGGCGTTCTGCGAGAATTCATTAGGAGGATGGAAGAGGCGGTTCTCTTGGAGGATTGATTCGATATTTGGTTCAGACATGGTTAGTTATGAGTGCGATCGCTATTATTACTAAAAACTATTTTTAGCTCAGTTGTGCTAGATGGTGTTTAGATTTTCGTTAAGCTAGGTGGAAATTGCCGAGTTATATAGCTTACATTGATTTTCAGCTAGTAAAAGCAAGCGCTCAAGAAATATAAAGACGTTACATTGCAGCCTATCTACTGCGAATGTTGCAAAATATAAGTAGTCTTGACAAATAACGCCTGAAACTATGACGCTCACCGTCGAAGCTAGCAGTCTATCTCTCAACGATGTTCATCGTCTTCTCAAACTAGAAGAACTTTCATCTGGTTCATTTACAGATTTTTTAAATTTAGAACCGTTGACAGAGTTTGAACAGGAGGATTTATTGCGAATTAGAAACGACTTCCATCGTTATCTCAAGCTTGGTAAAATCTCTGAAGGTTTAGTCAAATTTTTAACAATTGCGCCACTAATGCGGTTAGCAGGGTTTTATGATGTGCCGATTCGGTTAACAATGGAAGATAGCATTGCGATCGCAGTTGAAGATGAAGACAGAAGAATTACCGGACGGATGGATATTTTAGCAATCAATAGTTTTCAAAGTAATATTGCACCGCCTTTTTGGGTTGTAGTGATTGAAACGAAAAATAGTGCGATTGAAGTGGGTGAGGGTTTACCTCAATTACTCACTTATGCTTTTAAAAGTTTAGATCAACAAACATCTGTTTGGGGACTGGCAACTAACGGATTGCGTTATCAATTTATTCATTTAAGACGTGATGAGCAGCCAATTTATCAGTTAATGCCATTATTAAGTTTAAACGAATCTCCAGATGCAATTGAGTTATTGCAAGTTTTCAAAGCCATCTGTAAGTTACCAGATTTTCAGTAGATAAATTGCGGAGCGATCGCTAATGTCTGAACCTGCTACTTTAGAATTAATCTCTGATAATATTTCAGAGGAGGAAGTAATTTTTCCTCCTGGCGATATACTGAGTGACGAACCACCCTTGGAAAGCGATTTACACCGCGACCAAATTGATTTGCTGATTCGCATCCTAAAATTATGGTGGCGAGAAAGGCAAGATTTCTATGCGTCTGGCAACTTGACGGTTTATTATAGTCCTAACCAGAAAAAATCAGAATATTTTCGTGGCCCAGACTTTTTTGTAGTTTTGGGAACCCAGAAAAAAGACCGTAAGAGTTGGGTAGTTTGGCAAGAAGACGGAAAATACCCGAATCTGATTGTGGAAATTCTGTCAAGTTCAACGACAGCAGTTGATAAAGGTTTAAAAAAACAAGTTTATCAAGATACCTTCCGTACACCAGATTATTTCTGGTTTGACCCTGTAACAATGGAACTTCAGGGATTTCATTTAGTTGATGGGAAGTATCAAGAAATCCAAGTAACTACTGATGGACGTTTGTGGAGTCAGCAGTTAGAACTTTATTTGGGAGTTTATGAAGGTAAATTAAGATTCTTCACTACTGAAAATCAATTAATATTATCATCAGAAGAGTTAGCTGAACAAGAACGTTTACGTGCTGAACAGGCAGAAAAACGCGCCCAACAAGCAGAGCAAGAACTTGCTCAATTGAGGGAGGTATTACGCACACAGGGCATCGACTTAGAGAATATTTAATGACATCAGGAAATTAATTGAGTACACTTTCAAGTTAAGATTTAGTGATTAGTGTGTAAAAAAGCATTATTTTCTGAAAGTAGGGCATCGTTTGCAAGCAACAGAGATTAAGGATAAGCTAAAGTCCCTTACCCTGCAAGCCTCCTCGGTAGATGAGAATTTGGCGAGAAGATTAGAGGAAATCAATCGTTGGGTAAAGAATATCAAGCCAGGTTCACTGACTGCAAAACCATTTGTGATTGCATTTCTCTTAGAGGTAATTACGGATTCTACCATTTGGCTGATAATCAAATCCTTACCTTCGGAAGAAGAACAGAAAGCAAAGTTTGAGTTGATGACACCGATTGAGAGATATTGGTATGGTTATCTATTTCCTAGATGGATTAATGCAAGTGACTCCAAGTTTTATATTTGGAAACAAAAATTGATGTCAGGTGAATTTAATCAGGTTGATGATGATATCATTAAATCAATAGCCCAAGATGTTGTTAGTCGAGAAGGTAGTTTTTGGCAGCGTTATATCGCCGACCTATCGATGGCAACAGACCTAATTGTTAGTAATCGTAACAATCAACCGCTTTGCGTTCAAGTTACCAGTGTCTCTGAAGAACTTAATTACCAAAAGTACCAAGCTTGGCAAAATACACTGCGATCGTGGGAAATAGAGAGAGGATTGTTCTTAAGTTACAATCCCAAGGATGCCAATTTTGTCAACCAGTTAGTCAACGTGGCCCTGTATAACAGTGATTACCTTTCTGGTGGCAAATATTTAAAATTTTCGTGAACTTTAAGGAATTTGATATTCCAGATTTGTGTTCAGCCTACATACTTACGTGCTAATTAGAGCTTTTATGGCTAACAAAAGAGAAACTCACTGCAACAATCAAGTGGATACATTTGCTGAAGCTTTAGCAACAGCGCGACAAATGCAGCAGAACTGGCTAACTTACGGAGTTGATTTTGTAAATTTTTACGTTGAAGATGTAGATGGAGACTGGCTAGAAACGTGGGGACATGACGAAATTTTAGGTAATTCTCAATTAGATGTTATCAAAGAATTTTTGGTAAGTCATGATAGTGTAGCTGTGAAAGTAAGAGAGCATTTAGGCGAGCGATCGCTATTTGATTTTGCAGTAAACTTAGAAGAATCTTGGAGAATTTCTGAAACCAATGACAGATTATCTGCTATAAGACACTTGCTAGCTGGTGAAGGAAACAGTATTGATACAGATGATATTAGGTTATTGGAATTAGCAAATATTCTGCTGGTAAAGTTAGCAGAGATTTTGTGAAATTTAGAATTAAATTGCAGTAAATTGCTTCTAGAGGCTATTTACATTTATTCTTGACGTTGAAGGATTCATAAGATAGTTTGAGGATTCGCTGCAAACGTTAAATATTTTCTTATAGATGCTGAAGCAATTGTTACTCACGTTAAAACTTTGGTTAATAACGTTGAAAGTTTTCGCTTACGGCATAGAATCGCACTTTCACCAGAGAAACTGGATTAGCCTTTCATTCTCTTGAATCTAAACATCTGTTATTGTATCCATCAGTGAAGATGTCGCTGCATAAGGTAAGATATTTTGGAACCGATAACAGCTAGTGCGTATTAATCACGAGTCAGTTGCGGAATCTAGGTTTAAATGTCACAGAAATAAGTAGCTGTAGGGTGTGTTACGGTTTCCGTAACGCACCATTTCAGGCTTTCAGTTACGCTAACGCAGTAAAAGCAATAACACACTCTACATTTTTTCAACGTCCAAAGAGTGGTTTAGCATCAAAAACTACTTTTATCAAAATAGCTTTACCAATAAAAGTTAAATAAAAGTTTCCATTTTGGGAATTATAGACCTACTGAAGCTCATGCAAGTAGGTCAAAAGCATTGATTAGTGAAACTGCTAAACTATTGTACCCCTCGATAGAGAAATTAGTTAAAGAAATTGTGGCGGTTAACCACGCTTGGAAAGTAGCTCGTGAATTATTTGGAGAAGATTCACCCCTATCTATTTCTTCACGAGATTTAAAAACCTGTTTGCAGGTGCGTTTGTTGCGAAGCCATGCACCAGAACAGGTTTATTTAATTGAGGATAAACAATCAGAAGGTGAACCAGTTTACAGCTTATGTCTCCGAGAACCTATAGGAAAACGCCTGTATGCAGAACATCTGCCAATGCGGATAGCTGAAAAAGTTCTTACGGATAAAGAATTAAAGCAATTCAAAAAATAACCAAGATAAACAAGAGGGGTGCAGCGTGGAAATCGCAAAAGTTTGGAACATTATTTGGCATAACGAATTTTTTCATTGGGCAGTTGCTTTTGTATTGATAGTTGCAATTATTGTCGAGCTTTGCACATTATGGCAGTATTGGCTTTCAGAGTGTGGGACAACTCAAGCCGCAATTAAATTTTTGAATAATTTTAAAAAGGGTAAAAATGTAAAGCTTTCAAATAAAGTTCGCCCCTGGTTAAAAGATCATCTAGGAACTGATGACTCTAGTAGATTTAGACAGCAAGATGGTAACTTCATACTTATAAAGTATCCATCTGTTTTAGCCCACCCAATACCTCGTAGTTCCCTACGCTTCGTCACAACCTTGTGTACTGCCATTGGTCTTTTAGGAACATTTTATGGTATACAACGATGCACCAAAACGAGTAGTAATTGGTAATGTTGTGGGACAGATGAAAAGCAACAATATCAATGTCAAAGTCAACACAAATTGCCATAGGGTATCAAATCCAAGGTGATGTTGATCTATTAGAAGATGATGGTAGCGACCCGACAGAGGTTTGTATATTTGATTTTGGCGAGTGGTTTGTAGTCGAATTCTTTCGTGGAAGAGGTAGTGAGACGCGCCTGTTTATGAAAAACTCCAGAAATCAGCAAATCCTTTTTGGTGAATCCACACTTTCAGTCAAACGCATTCGCTGTCTGGGTGGCGATAAGCACGATCATGAATTTCTTTGGCAATTCTTTTGCCGCCAATGGCTTGCAAATAAGGGAATTAACCCAAACCCAGGTACTGAAACTTACAGAAACCCGACAGCAGATCAATTACAACAGCGAGAAAACAGGCTTGGGCGGTGGAAAAGAGAAATTGAATATCTGGAACGGCAAGATCGAGTCTATGTGTGATGTTAGGAATTTTTATATAGGAATCATATTTGATTTATGAAAAAATCTAAGCTTGAAATGGTGCGTTACGCTTCGCTAACACACCCTACGTATATTTCAAAAACCAAATACTAGTCCTATAGAGACTGATGGTGTCATAACCTGAAGTTTTGAGAAAACGAGGAAGACGAACTGGTAACTGAGCATCGACAAGAAATTTCATGAGGCAATTCGATGAATGCTTTTGACTTGGCTGAGTCGAACGGCAAATAACAAGACAGCTAAAATATCTTTAGATTCTAAATCGTCATAATCTTTCAATATTTCCTCAGTAGTCATGCCAGAACTGAGCAGTTCCAAAATAAACTCAACTGGATAACGAAGTCCTCGAATGCAGGGTTTACCGTGGCAGATATTTGGATTATGAGTGATGCGTTGTAGAAGTGTGTTATCCATAAACTCTTACCATATTTTTGTTATCATCTTCTAATTCTAGATGCGAACTGACAGCAGTCCATTGCGATCGCACTAAACTAAATGTTAAAACCTTGGGTGTATTGACTTATACGCAAATTACCCCACTCGCATGACGATCGCATCCATTCTACCCTCTTCAAAATGCACCACAACCACGTTAAGCTGGATTAGAGTAGCAATTTATTGCGCTTTTTAACATGAAAACCTCTCTTCTTGTCAAATTTTAATTTTTTCTGCTTGAGAAACCCGGAATGCTAGACCAAATTTTTAATTACCTCGACTTTCATTTCAGCGTTGAAGCCCCAATAGTTCTGCTGATTCTGGTGGTTTTAGAGGCGCTGTTATCTGCCGATAATGCCATCGCTCTCGCTGCGATCGCAAGGGGGTTGGAAGACAAGGAACTAGAGCGTAAAGCCCTCAACTTTGGTTTAGTCGTTGCTTATGTGCTGCGAATCACCCTGATTCTCACTGCCACTTGGGTGCAACAATTCTGGCAATTTGAATTATTGGGCGCTGCTTATCTGCTGTGGTTGGTATTTCAACACTTTACCTCTCAAGAAAGTGAAGGCGATCACCATCACGGGCCGCGTTTTAATTCATTGTTGCAAGCGATACCTGTGATTGCATTTACAGATTTGGCATTTTCTTTAGATAGCGTGACAACTGCGATCGCAGTTTCTCAAGAAAAATGGCTAGTGCTGACGGGTGCAACAATTGGGATTATTACGCTGCGATTCATGGCGGGATTGTTTATCCGTTGGCTAGACGAATATGAAAACCTGGAAGACGCAGGGTATGTAACTGTAGCGTTAGTGGGCTTGCGGCTGTTGTTGAAAGTGGTGAACGATAGTTTAGTTCCACCAGAATGGATCATGATTGCTGCCATCTTCCTGATTTTAGGTTGGGGATTTTCTAAGCGTGTTAGCACAGAAGTGCCCGAATTAGAACCAGAAAAGAGCGAAATCTCTAAATAAAAATAGCAGGGAGCAGGGGGCAGGGGAAATAACTAAATTCCTAGTCCCCAGTCCCCAGTCCCTAATGCCTTACTCGTGCAACCAAGGGGTTATGTGTGGTTGCCAATTGACTAATTCTTCATCTTTAAACCATAGAGCTATTTCCTGTTGTGCGGTTTGTGGAGCATCAGAACCGTGGATCAAGTTGCGACCAATATTGATGCCGAAATCACCGCGAATCGTTCCTGGCTCGGATGTTAAGGGGTTTGTAGCACCAATAATCTTTCTGGCAGATGCAACAACACCATCACCTTCCCATACCATCGCCACCACTGGGCTAGAAGTGATAAATTCCACTAGACTAGCAAAAAATGGACGTTCTCGGTGAACACCATAGTGTTGTTCAGCCAGTTCCTTACTGACTTTTAGGAACTTTAAACCAACTAGGGTAAAACCTTTGGTTTCAAAGCGACGGATAATTTCCCCCACTAATCCCCGTTGTACTCCATCTGGCTTAATTGCTAAGAATGTACGTTCCATTGCCATCTCCCAAAGCTTAATTTTTATTTTGTCATTAGTCATTTGTCCTTTGTCCTTTGTCATTTGTCCAAGGATAAGGGTTTTGCACTCTTGACCAGTGACCAATGACCAATGACCAATGACCAATGACCAATGACCAATGACCAATGACCAATGACCAATGACCAATGACCAATGACCAATGACCAATGACCAATGACCAATGACCAATGACCAATGACCAATGACCAGTGACCAATGACCAATGACTAATGACCAATGACTCTTGACCAATCAGAGTTTATCTTAGAAATTATCTTTGGGTACATATACGTTCCCAAATGAATGCGTTAAATTGTTAAGTCGTGGGCGAAAAACAGAGGTTAGGAAGAAATGGGTGTTGAGTCAACTGCTACATCTGACGAGGTGGTACAAGTACCGTCCAATGGACAAAAATCTGAAGTGAAAAATCATAAACAAAAGAAACTTTTACCACCAACTACTACCACAGGAACTTTACCTCGCTCCTGGAAAATTGAGGATAGCGAAGAATTATACCGCATTGAAGGTTGGGGACAACCCTATTTTTCCATTAGCGCTGCTGGTCACGTCACCGTGTCACCCAAGGGCGATCGCGGTGGTTCTCTTGACTTGTTTGAATTGGTTAACTCCATGAAACAGCGTAACTTGGGACTTCCGATGTTGATTCGCTTTTCCGATATTTTGGAAGACCGGATTGAGCGGTTGAATGCTTGTTTTGCCAAAGCGATCGCCCGCTACAACTACCCTGGTGTCTACCGAGGTGTGTTTCCTGTCAAATGCAACCAAGAACGGCATTTGATTGAAGATTTAGTTAAGTTTGGCAAACCCCATCAATTTGGCTTAGAAGCTGGTTCCAAGCCAGAATTAATGATTGCTCTGGCTGTCCTCGATACACCAGGAGCATTGTTAATTTGCAACGGCTACAAAGACCGAGAATACATCGAAACGGCAATGTTAGCCCAGAGATTAGGGCAAACACCAGTCATCGTCTTAGAACAGATTGAAGAGGTTGATTTGGTAATTGATGCCAATCGTCAGTTAGGTATTAAGCCGATATTAGGTGTTCGTGCTAAACTCAGTACCCAAGGTATGGGACGTTGGGGAGCCTCTAGTGGCGATCGCGCTAAATTTGGTTTGACAATGCCGGAAGTCATTGAGGCTGTAGATAAATTACGAGAAGCAAACTTGCTCGATTCTTTGCAGTTGATGCACTTCCACATCGGCTCACAAATCTCTGCCATTAATGTAATTAAAGATGCCATCCAAGAAGCCAGCCGCATTTATGTGGAATTGGCCATGCTAGGGGCGGATATGAAATACCTTGATGTAGGTGGCGGCTTGGGCGTAGATTATGATGGCTCCCAAACCAACTTCTATGCATCGAAAAATTACAACATGCAGAACTATGCCAACGACATTGTGGCAGAGTTAAAAGATACCTGTGCCGAACGTGAAATTACCGTACCAACACTGATTAGTGAAAGTGGACGAGCGATCGCTTCCCATCAGTCGGTGCTGATTTTTGATGTTCTTAGTACCAGCGATGTCCCCCTTGATTCACCAGAACCTCCACAAGAGGGAGAATCCCCAATAATTAATTACCTTTGGGAAAGCTACCAATCCATCAACCAAGAGAATTATCAAGAGTTGTATCACGACGCAGCCCAATTCAAAGAAGAAGCCATCAGCCGCTTCAACTTAGGAATTTTACGCCTCAGAGAACGAGCCAAAGCCGAACGGCTCTACTGGGCTTGTTGCCAGAAAATTTTAAACATAACTAGACAGCAAGAATACGTACCAGATGAACTCGAAGACCTTGAGAAAATCATGGCTTCCATCTACTACGTTAATATGTCAGTGTTTCAATCAGCACCAGATTGCTGGGCGATCGACCAGCTATTCCCCATCATGCCAATTCACCGTTTGGCTGAAGAACCAACACGGCGGGGAATTTTAGCAGACCTCACCTGCGATAGTGATGGTAAAATCGACCGATTTATTGACCTGCGCGATGTCAAATCGGTTTTAGAACTACATACTTACAAGCCCGGAGAACCCTATTATTTAGGGATGTTCTTGAATGGAGCTTATCAAGAAATCATGGGGAATTTGCACAACCTATTTGGAGATACCAACGCCGTTCACATCCAATTAACGCCCAAAGGCTACCAGATTGAACACGTTGTCAAAGGTGACACCATGAGCGAAGTAGTAAGCTACGTTCAGTATGACTCCGAAGACATGGTAGAAAACATCCGCCAGCGTTGCGAGAAAGCATTAGAAGAAAAACGTATCACCCTAGCAGAATCCCAGCGATTACTGCAAACCTACGAGCAGAGTCTCCAAAGATACACATATCTAAATAGTTAGGACTGGGGACTGGGGACTGGGG
>NZ_NOLK01000013.1:0-95783 GCF_002245985.1 Nostoc sp. 'Peltigera membranacea cyanobiont' 232 | reverse complement strand
GATAAGGGACTTCCAAAAAATAAAATATACAGTAGGGTGTGTTAGGCGAAAGCCGTAACGCACCGAGATATCTGGCGGTGCGTTACGCTGTCGCTAACGCACCCTACAAAATTGGATATTTTTTTAATTGGAAGTCCCTAAACGCTAGACAAATCCAGCCAAATCGGTAGCCCCAGTTTTTCTAAATAACTTAGGCTAGAGTAAAGTTGCTTGGTTCTCCCCCACAAATCTAAGTCAAACCAGCCGTCATCTTCCGTATCAGGTTGAAGTGTAGCACTGGTAATATTTACTGTGAGTCCATAATGAGAAACTAACTCAGAAATCACCGGCTCTTTGTAATAAGATTTTAAGACGCACAGTTGCAAGCGCAATCGATTGGTTTGACCCAGAGAAATCCATTGCTGGAATTGTTCTTGCCATTGATTTGTCAGCCATGCAGAGTCTTTAGGACTCAGTTTGCTAGCTGGATTTGGGAAAGGTAAAGGGTGCTGGTTTGGTTGAATGTGGTTAGCGATCGCTAATTCCAGTAAATTCACTCCCAATCCCTGCAAGTAAGATAGGCTATTTGTCAGTTTTTGGGGATTTCCTGAAAGTTCCAAATCAAACCAGCCATCGCTGTCACTATCGGATGTCAGGGATGCAGCTTTGATATTGACGGTTAAACCATAACGAGACACCAGTCGGGAAATTACAGGTTGCCTGTGATATTTCTGAGGCACGAGAATCCGACTGTGGACTGAAGCGGGTTCTACAGATTTACTCTGAGACATCAGATTAATTCCCCATAGCGATGCCTACGGTATGCTGCGCCTACGCAATTTTTGGGTTCGGCAGAAAATCTTGCTGATGCCATACCCTTACAATTCAATTGTGCTTGCTTGCATGTCAGCCTTATAGAGATTTTCATCTTTTTAGATATTGTTAAAATACGGTAACTCTATCGATTTAATGAGCCTATTGTTATGTAAAGGAGATTCTCACAAAGACTACAAAAAAGCAATAAGTAAATTTACGCAAAAAATGTTTAATTTATGTTATATGCGTTGTCTGGCGATCGCATACGCCCGAATCTTGAATTGCTCTAAAATGTCGATGTGACAGCGTGAGTGACCGACTTGATAAATGTCGTTGACAGTCAAACTTTCATTATTACGTTAGCGCCCGCCTTTGATTGCAGGTGGGTATCTTCCCAAACTAGATTTTTGCCAAATGGGTGGATTCTATCCCACTGAGCCTTTACCGTACCGAATTGGCTGACAAATTCGCCACTCCAATCTTAATTAAAGTGATAAACCTCTGCCTTCTCTAACTTCAGAAGTTTGCAAAGTTCTTGATAGGCAGTATCGAGAATAATTTCAGTGTTCACAGAAGAGCGAATATTTCCTACCACTTACGTCAAGGCACGTTGTAGCAAAATTGCATATTGCAATTCTGCTGTGCGTTGTTTGCTTTGTTCTAAAATTTCTACCTCTTAACTTTGCAAACATCCTCTTACTCTTCATATTATTTTTAGTAAAATTTTATTTACTTTTGCCCAAGCTTCATATTAGCAACATCCATTTAGCAAGGTAAAGCGGTTATCACTGAAGGATGCAGAATTCTGATGTATTAGATACGCGCTTAAATATAGATTCCCTAAACAGATTATTCTTAAATTTATAAGGATTGTCGTGTCAAGTAGAAGAAAAGTCTTGGAACATTATTCTGCCTACGTTTCCGTTAAATCTATTTGTATAGAAGACGGAAAAACTTTCATAACCTACCGTAGCTAGAATATGCATCTACCAGAAAATTCAAATTTAGATATAGCCAACTGTCAAAACTGGCTTTGCCCAAATCTTAAAATTCACTGGCAAATACTTTCTGTATCTGACTCCGAACAAGTGCTTTTACAAGCAATTAAAACAGAGCAAAATTTTCTATTTTCAGGAACTGAAGGCTATGCCCTAAAGCATTTTGATGGAACTTTGACAGTCAAACAGGTTCAGGAAAAGTGTCAACAGGAGTTTGGGGAGGAAATTGAACCTACTTTCATCATGCAGCTATTGGACAAATTATCTAACTTGAGAGTGTTATCTATCCCCAAAAAGAATGAAATACAAAAACTAAGTGCTGAACAAACCACTAAAAATATAAAATTGTATCGACTAAAATCTACTGTGCAGTGGATATGGCACACAGATGGATATTGGTTATTGCGGCTGCAAAATACAGAGAATATTGCTTATGTACAAGTCAGTAATTATGATAAAAGCCTGATTTTGCAATTAGGTAAACTGCCAGTAGAAAATATTGTAGATAAATATAAAATTAATCCTCAGTATCTGCAAGAACTATTACAAAATCTAGCAGTAAAAGGAATGCTAGAGGGAATTGAACCACCAAAATTTCCGAAAAAGTTTAGTATATTTAAAATACTGTTTTTTAAGTTTCGCCTATTTAATCCCGATAATTGGCTAAACCAGAATATTAATAATTTTAGGTTTATTTTCACAACAGAGTTTTGTTTATTACTCTGCATATTTTTAGGCTTTACTACTGTTATTGCTTTTTCAAAACAAGAGAGAATTTATAACCTGGGGCAGGAGTTATGGAGTAGTCAAGGTTATAGTTTAATAATTCCTTTCGCCCTGCTGATGATGTTAGTGGTATCTATTCACGAACTAGGTCATGCTTTCACATTGAAACATTACAAAGGTGTTGTTTTAGACATAGGACTAATGTTTATCTGCCTGTTCCCAGGAGCATATACCAATACGACTGATGCTTATGGCTTAGTTAAACGCAGACAACGCACTTTAGTCATGGCAGCAGGGGTAATTTGTCAAGTAGTTATTTGGGGAATTGCATTGTGTTTATGGAGTATGTCAACGCCAGGGAATTGGTTTTATACAGATCCTGCAACTAATAGTTTGACAGTTTCTGATACAAAACCCTTAGGTATTGGCACTGACCAGTTTGATGCCCTTAAGAGTAAGGGAGAAATCCAAAAATGGCTCAAGGATAACACTCAGAATGGAATAAAACCTGACTTAGTAGGACATAGTTTGGGCGGTGCTTTAGCTCAAATGACAGCGGCTGAGTTTTCAGATTATGTCAATGAAACGGTAACTTTTAATTCTCCTGGCATTGGTCCTTTATGGCTTCCAAAAGTCATTAATTACAAGGGTAAAGTTACCCACTTTATGACGGATGGCGATCCCGTTTCATCAGGTGGTCTATTTTTCTTGCCCGGCACATTTTACACAATCGACTTTCCAAATCCACTTGATTATCCAAATCCGTTGGACAGACATCTCAAAGCATTTCTTGATGATCCAAAAGCCAAAATTCGACAAGGATCTGATGTAGACGTATATACTAATCCATACCGCATACTTGCAGAACCTCTCAGGACAGAGTTAGGTTTTCTCCGTGACCTGGGTGCTGCTATCGTCGAACCTTCAGGTAACTTCCTTGCCAATCAGATTATGCAAGGGATAGATGCAACTTCCTCCTTTGCCAACAGCGCTATAGAAGCTTTGAAGCAGAAAGCAGCAGGAGCCAAACAAAAAGCCGAGGAATTAGCTAACCAAGCTAAATCTCTATATGAAACCGCAAAAGCTAATGTAGAGCAAGCGAAAGCAGCATACCAAAATTTTCAAGTAGAAGTACAAAAAGCTACTACTCAAATCGTGCAACAATCTCAGCAGAAGATAAAAGAAGTTGCTCAACAAGTAATGAATTCTGTTGCCCAAAACCCCATTGTTAAAGCAGGTTCTAAAGTTGTCAATTACGTTGCTAACTATGCTCAAAAAGCTGTGAAAGTCGTAGGTAATATTATTAACGGAGCAAAACAGTTTGTTAACAACGTCATAGACACTGGTAAACAGATTATTAACAATGTGATTGAGCAAGGTAAACAAGCTTATGAAAATGTGAAAAACTTTGTAACCGAAAAAGTTGAACAAGGTAAGCAATTTGTTACTGAAACATATAATAAGGTTGCCGAATCAGTCAATACGGTTACGAACACTATCTCTAATGGTTTTAATGGAGTGAAATCCCTCTTTGGTTGGTAAATTTCAAATGTAGGGGCTTTCCATGCGTTACGCCCCTACCCAATAGCTGAAAAACTAGATAGTCTACTGTAAGCTGTTCCCCAAATCCTGGAACAAAGCGCCAATGAAATTGCCCCTTATTTGGTTATTCAGCATTTAGAGACTATTAGCGAAATCTGTCATCAATGATTAGATTCTCTCAGCCTAACACCACCAGATTACGCTCTGTTATTAGCTACCAAGCAAACAATTTTTAACCTGCTGGTTAATATTTTGAATGTCACTGCACCAGAACCTAGTAATTGAGGAAGCGATCGCTTGCTTCTCACCTTGTCAACAAAAGAGCGATCGCACTTGCTCTCAACTACTCCTGTTCAAGCAAGTTTGATGACCATCATGCGATCGCATCTTTCTCACCTTGTCAACAAAAGAGCGATCGCACTTGCTCTCAAATACTCCTGTCCAAGCAAGCTTGATTTCCATCATGGGATCGCATCTTTCTCACCTTGTCAACAAAAGAGCGATCGCACTTGCTCCCAACTACTCCTGTCCAAGCAAGTTTGATGACCATCATGGGATCGCATCTTTCTCACCTTGTCAACAAAAGCGCGATCGCACTTGCTCTCAACTACTCCTGTTCAAGCAAGTTTGATGACCATCATGGGATCGCATCTTTCTCACCTTGTCAACAAAAGAGCGATCGCATCCTCACTAAAAACCTAACTTCCCTAACCCATGCCATCAGGTAACATCCTCACTGCCACTGATATCATGAGTCTATTTGCTTCCCTAATATAACCTCAAGCCAAACTATGAACTTTGAAGAAATCTGGCAACAATACGACTTTACCGAAGCAGAATTGCTTTCAATGGGATGGCAATTTCCCTATAATTATATCCTCAATCTCAACTACTACTGGGAACTCAATCCCAATAACACAACTTCTGAAATTTCTACCACCGAACAACCCCTAAAACTTATCCTGAAATCCTGCATTCGGCTCGATATACAACTCAATTCCAACCCTAATGATTTACCGGAAATACCCGCTAATCTTGGTACAATTACTGGCTGGGGTAAAGTCACTCCCTCCCCTTGGATAGAAAACCTCTCCCTTTCCCCTGATGAATGGCTACACCTATTTTTTGATATCGGTGGAAACAACAAAATTGAAGCACTTTGTCAATCGCTTGTCATTGAAAAAATAGCCCAAGAATCCTTAGTATTGACTTCCTAAATTAGTTGAAAAAGCATCAAATATCATCCCCGGTGAAACTGTGAAATTATGACGGCATTATCTCAAGAAAAGTCCAAAATTTGGTTAAGTATAATTGAAAATTCTTTAGCAGATATTCCTTCAAATTATCTTCGTTACTCCTTTGTAACTGCTATTAAAAGTATTTTAGAAAAGTGTAATTATCTTGTTAGTACAGAAAGTCAAAATTGTAAAGATAATCTCCCTAATATTCAAATCTTTTTTCAATCAATTCAAACCAACAACCAAGTTTATCAAGCCTCCATGTCGCGCCAAATCGCCGCCGACTTACCCACCAACATCGAACTCAAAGACGAACCCAAAGACTGGTTTATCAAAACTGCTGACTTTGGCGACGAATACGACAGAGTGCTTCAACACCGCGACGGCGAATTCACCCAACTCCTAGAAGACATTGCCCGCTACCATCAAATATTCCAACAAGGTTATGACAAAATCATCCTCTTGCGTCCTCCCATCTACACAGGCTACGATATCCAACTTACAGCCGCCATGCAATGCTTGGGCTATACGAAAGAGCAATTTCAATTTATCATCGTTGAGCCGATTAAACTTTATGCCTTCCACAAAGCTAACCAAAAAATCCATCCTCTTCCTGATTTAGCCGCAGAAGAATTAATCTCAGCTATTGGTATGGATGCACTGCGCTGGTACAGCCTCCGCGTTCCCCTGACTAGTATCGCCCCTATTAACATCAGCACAGCAGGACAACCAGATGATAGCCTCTATCGAGTTCAATCAGCCCATTTCCGTTGCTGTACCCTGCTGCAAGAAGCCAAGCAAGAAATAGGGGCGGAAGTTTGTCCATTACTACCAATAGCTGAAAAATTAGATAGTCTGCTGCAAGCCGTTCCCCAAATCCTGGAACAAAGCGCTAATGAAATTGCCCCTTATTTAGTTATTCAGTATTTAGAGGCTATTAGCGAAATCTGTCATCAGTGGTTAGATTCTCTCAGCCTAAAACCGCCAGATTACGCTCTGTTATTAGCTACCAAGCAAACGATTTTTGACCTGCTAGTTAATATTTTGAATGTCACTGTACCAGAACCTAGTAATTAAAGTGCGATCGCACTTTTTCAGAGGTGATTTTTTAGAGCGATCGCCTATAGATATTGTCAACTCTAGGTTCTAGGTTGAAAAATTAGGGAATAGCAATCAAACTACTTTACCAATCAGTTGCTTTAGCATCATCCCAGACTTCTAACTCCAATTCGTGGAGATAGGTTAGTGCGCTCTGAATTTGTGCATCTGTTCCTTGTAGTTCAAGGTCAAACCAACCATCACCGACAGCATTGGCTCCCAAAATCGCTGCTGTAATATTCACAGTCAGTCCATAATTAGACACCAGGCGAGAAATTACAGGTTCCTGGTGATAGTCCTTGGGAATTCTTAGTCGAATCCGTTTATTAGTAAGTGTATTGTCACTAGCCATGATTGTCACCATCAAGGGGATTGGACATTGTGGATTGGGTAAGGCAGAGGTATTCTCCCATGCCCAAAACCTAACTATTCAACATCTTTAATGCTGGTTTTGCGTTCTAAAATCTCTTTCAGTACCAAGGTTACTACTGCTAGCAACGCCAACAATACAGCCGCAGAGAAAGCAGTTTCGGTTTCATACTGTTTGTAAGCATCTTCTACAAACAGTGGTAAGCTCTGGGTTAGGTCAGCAATGTTGCCAGATACCACCGAAACCGCCCCGAATTCGCCCATTGCTCTGGCGTTGGTCAAAATTAAACCGTAGAGTAAGCCCCAACGGATACTGGGTAAGGTGACACGCCAAAATATCTGCCAATCTTTTGCACCTAGAGTTCTAGCAGCTTCTTCTTGATCTTTACCAAATTCCTCTAAAACGGGAATCACTTCCCGCGCCACAAAAGGCATACTCACGAAGGCTGTAGCCAGCACCATACCTGGAAAGGCAAAGACAATCTTGATATCATGAGCCTGGAGCCAAGGGCCAAACCAGCCATTGCGTCCGTAAAGTAGCACAATCATCAATCCTGCGACTACCGGCGAGATGGAAAAGGGTAGGTCAATTATGCTTAAAACTATGGCGCGTCCAGGAAATTTATGACGAGCGATCGCCCACGCTGCACATAGCCCAAATACAGTATTCACGGGCAGAGAAATTACAGCCAGCAATAGCGTCAGCCAAGCTGCATGGAGAAAAGCTGGTCGCGTTAGGTTAGATAGAAATGGCCCAGTTCCCTTGCTAAAGGCTTGGACAAAAACGTTGATTGCCGGGATGTATTGAACTAGGGCTAAATAAGCGATCGCTATCCCAATTAAAACTATTGGCACCCAACTCTTCTGCTCTTTCGGCTTGGCTGTATCTGTATCAGATGCAGATGAATGAAAACTTGGCTTATCTAGTGTCATATCGCCTTGCCCATGCTTGTAATAAATTAATTGCCAATAGCAGTACTAACGAAATTGATAGTAAAACTATGCCAATTACTGTTGCACCAGAATAGTCATACTGTTCTAATCGCTGGAAAATCAGCACAGGCGCGATCAAATCTTGATAGGGCGTATTGGAAGAGATAATTACAGTTGACCCATATTCCCCAACCGCACGGGAGAAACCCAAGGCAACACCAGTTAAAATCGTCGGAAATAAAGGTGGCAAAATCACTTTCCAAAATGTCTGCCATTGAGAAGCACCCAGACACCAAGCAGCTTCTTCAATTTCATGTTCCATTTCCTGAAGCACGGGTTGCACAGTTCTCACAATAAAAGGTAGTGAGATAAATATCATTGCTACCGCTACTCCCGTGCGGGTAAAAGCTACTTTAATTCCCAGTGGTGCTAGTAGCGAACCTATCCAGCCATTATCGCTATAAACTGTTGCCAGGGTTAAACCTGCTACCGAAGTTGGCAATGCAAAGGGTAAATCCACGGTGGCATCAATCAAGCGTTTTAAGGGAAAGTCGTAACGAACTAGAACCCAAGCAATTAGAGTTCCAAATACGCCATTGAGTAAGGCAGCAAATATTGCTGTAAAAAAAGTTACGTTGTATGTTGCTAAGGCGATATCACTGGTTGCGATCGCCCAAAATCTCGCTGGAGGTTCCGTACTTGCTTTCAGGAACATGGCAGTTATGGGGATAAACAACATCACCGTCAAGTATGCAATGGTGATTCGCCAAGTCCAAGGAACCCGCCCCAATTTCTTCCAGAATGGCGTTTTGCGTTCAACTTCTAGAGAAGGAGATACACTCATCATAGTTAAACACTTAAAATTGAAATTTCACAAAAAGTTTTGGCATTGCTGATTGCGGTATGAAAAATAATTTTGCGTAATTTAAAAATCCTTGTAGAAACGCAAAATTTTGCGTCTCTATATCTAGATTCATACCTCGATTCAGCAATACCGAAGTTTTTTGTCAGTAGTCGGTCTTTTGTTCGCCGACCATTGACAAATGACAAATGACAAATTACTTTTTCTTGGCTTGAATCTGATCAAAAATAGCTCCGTCTGCGAAGAACTTCTTATTGATTCCATCCCAACCGCCGAAGTCTGCAACTGTACCCAGAGTTTTCACCTTGGGAAATTTGTCTGCAACTTCCTTACTTAGGGTCAAAGTATCATCTACTGGTCGGAATCCCAATTTTGCAAACTCCTGTTGAGCCTCTGGAGTATATAGATATTTGACAAAACCTTCGGCAACTTCACGCGTACCGTGCTTATCTACATTTTTGTCTACCACTGCGATCGGATTATCAATGGAGATATTCACATCAGGGATGATCGCAGTCAACTTTTCACCCTTTTGTTCTGCCAAGATAATCTCATTTTCATAGTTAATCAGGGCATCACCTTGACCCTGCTTGAAAAATGCGTCAGTAGCTTCACGAGCATCTTTAGTTAGCAAGGGCACATTCTTGTACACTTTGGTAACAAACTCAGTCGCTTTAGCATCATCTCCACCAGTTTTAATCACTGAATTCCAAAGAGCTAAGAAATTCCAACGAGCAACTCCTGATGTTTTCGGATCGGCAGTAATTAGTTTTATACCGTCTTTAGATAAATCTTCCCAGGTCTTGATATTTTTAGGATTGCCTGGACGTGTAACTAATGCTGCCACTGATTTTGAAACAATACCATTGTTGGGAACTTCCTTTTCCCATCCTGGCTGAATCAATCCAGCCTTCTCAATCTTTGAGGTGTCTCCAGCTAGCGCCAAGTGGACGACATCTGCTTCCAAACCATCAATAACGGCACGAGTTTGGAAACCAGAGCCACCATAGCTTTGCTTGAAGACGACAGTTTGGTTATGATCTTTTTTCCACTGTTCTACAAATTTAGGAATAATTGCTTCGTGAGCCGCTTTGGTGACAGCAAAGGAAACCAAAGTTAGTTCAACATTATCTTTGCTTGCAGCCACAGGAGTAGCACTAGGGGTTTCGGAGGAAGCATTACTCCCAGTTCCTCCACCAGAGCAGGCGGCAAGCGCCACACTCAATACAGTCCCTACTAAAAAGAGCGATACAAAGCCTTTGAGCGAATTTAGTCTGAACCGATATGTTCCATGTTCAGCGATCGCTTGTAACCTTTTCAGTGGGCGTTGCCACAAACTCATTCTATTTTCTCCGCTAAATCTACAATTAGTCGATGGGAATACAGTTATATCCTGTTTATCATACTGGATGATTACATGTATCTAGTTGCAAACACTAATAAACCTCATATTCTTTATCGAGAACATGGTGATTTTACCAGTTCTATGAAAAATTACAATGCTTTTATTTTCAACTATCAAGTTGTCATCACAATGGGCTACTTAGTATATCAAGCAACTTGCTAGGGAATGAACCGCAATATTTACCTGAAAATAGCTGTAAATTAAATAAGTCGGTGTGAATATTTATCATCAAGATCGGGCAGGAAGCAGGGGGCAGGAGGCATGAGGCAAGAGGACTTTAGTCTACTTTAATTTTATTAACATAGTTTGGTTTTTCCCAGTCGTTCTATTTACTCAATATGAAAAGTAGGAAAAACAAAACCCATTTAGAAAGTATCTAAATGGGAAATTTTATGATAAATTTTTGAATTAGCCCACAGGATCGCATTCTTAAGTAAATGCATATTTCAGGGGCGATCCATCCTGAAAAACTAGTAATTCTCCTGGTTGGATTCGTGTCCAAACTTCGTTGTCAGTGAGAGGTGTGGTAGCAATTACAGCTACACGATCGCGTTCGGTGGTCACTTCCCGAAAATCTACGGTCATATCTTGATCGATTAAATGGGCAGCTGCAAAGGGGGCTTGGCGCACAATGTAGCTGAGGTTGGTTGAACAATGAGCAAAAAAGTGTTCTCCATCAGACAATAAGTAATTGAATATACCTATGTGTGCAATTGCATCACTAATTTGTTTTAGTACAGGGTACAGTTTCTTGATGTCAGGCTTACCATCAGGAAAGCGCGATCGCAATGTTTCTAGCATCATGCAGAATGCTTTTTCGCTATCAGTGTCACCTACGGCTTGATAAAAGCCCAAATTTTCTGGATCAAAATTTGGCAAATTACCGTTATGGGCAAACACCCAATACTGACCCCACAATTCTCTGCGGAAAGGATGGCAGTTATGTAGGGCAACTTCACCCTGAGTAGCTTTGCGGATATGGGCTATGACATGGGTTGAGTGGATGGGATAACTCCGCACTAGCTCCGCGACTGGAGAAGCTACAGAAGGTTGGGCATCTAAAAACATCCGACATCCCCTTCCTTCAAAGAAAGCAATGCCCCAACCATCGCTATGATGATCTGTTCTTCCTCCCCGTGCAGAAAACCCTTCAAAAGAAAAGCAAATATCCGTTGGAACATTGCAATTCATTCCGAGCAATTGGCACATGAATGTTGCACTCTAAATTTTCGACTAAGGTCCCAGGATCAAGATACTTCACAATGCTGCATTGATTCTGGAGCGATCGCTTCAATCTTAAAATTTAATTGGGAATTGGGCGTGGGGGAAAGACTTGCTGCTTCTCTGCTCCACCGTTCTGCTGTTAAGATTTATTAAAACATTTGCTGTAAATATTGCTCATAGCCTAGTTGTTCTAGTTTGGCTTGTTTTGCAATTACTGATTCACATAGGGTTTGGCGATATTGTTGCACTCTTTCTAGCAATTCTGGTTGCTGAGTTGCTAGGATTTGTACTGCTAAAAGTCCAGCATTTTTGGCATTACCGATCGCCACTGTTGCCACAGGAATACCCCCAGGCATTTGTAAAATAGAATACAAAGAATCCACACCTTGTAAGTTTCGGGTGGGTATAGGAACACCGATGACAGGAAGTGGAGTTAAAGACGCTACCATTCCAGGTAGATGAGCAGCACCACCGGCACCGGCAATAATCACCTTAATACCTCGTTGGTGTGCAAGTTGGGCATATTGCACCATCCGTTCTGGGGTACGATGAGCAGAAACGATCGCTACTTCGTTTTCAACGCCAAATTCGTCACAAACTGCGATCGCATCTTTCATGGTGGGCAAATCAGAATCGCTGCCCATGATAATACCAACTAGGGGAGTCATAATAATTCAAAATTTAAAATTCAAAATTATTTGAGCTAGCTTATAGAAGCTAGGTAATGCCGATAATCATCTCATCTATTGGCGTTGTTTGAATTGATTTATTGATATTGGTTGCATCTAAAATCAGATTTAGCTATCTTCTCGTCAGTGTGATGACCCAAGCAACACAAAATCCTGTAGATATTATCAATGCTAGAGTGCCTGGTTACAAAGATTTGCAGATGCTCTTGGTTAACCAAGAGGGCATAATTGAGCAAATCTTGCCGATGGATACAGTAGAAGCACGCAGCCGTGCATCCATAATAAATGTTGCTGGCGACTGGATTTCATTGGGTGGCGTTGATTTGCAAATTAACGGTGCTTTGGGATTGGCATTTCCTGATTTGACGGCTGAAAATGCTCATAAACTCCAGAAAATCTCACAATTTTTATGGAATGTTGGGGTAGATGCATTTTTACCGACACTTGTGACAACTTCAGTAGAAAATATTCAGCGATCGCTTGCAATTATTGCTGAAGTTCTTCCCAATCAACCAGCAGGTGCAAAGATTCTGGGAGTACACCTAGAAGGGCCATTTTTGAATTTCCAAAAGCGCGGCGCACACCCAGCAGAGTATCTCTTACCTCTGACAATGGATCGGGTAAAGCGGGTTTTGGGTGATTATGCCCATGTTGTGAAAGTCATCACCTTAGCACCAGAGTTAGATTTCACTGGCGAAGTAATTCCATATTTGCGTTCTCTGGGGATTATTGTCAGTTTAGGGCATTCTCAGGCAACATCTACCCAAGGGCAACGTGCCTTTGAGGAGGGTGCAACGATGGTAACTCATGCTTTCAACGCTATGCCAGCATTACATCACCGCGAACCAGGATTACTAGGGGCAGCAATTATCCATCCTGATGTAATGTGTGGTTTTATTGCTGATGGCGAACACGTTTCGCCCACGATGCTGCAAATTTTACTTCGCGCTAGCGATCGAGAACAAGGACTGTTCCTCGTTAGCGATGCCCTTTCGCCTCTGGGGCTACCCGATGGCGTGTATCCTTGGGATAGTCGGCAAATTGAAGTTAAAAACGGTACGGCACGACTAGCCGATGGCACTTTGTCGGGGACGACTTTACCCTTGTTGGTGGGAGTGCAAAATTTGGTGAAGTGGGGAATTTGTGACGGAGAAAGTGCGATCGCTTTAGCTACTAATGCACCTAGAAAAGCGATTGGTTTACCAGGAATTATTAAGAGTCAATCCGCTAACTTATTACGCTGGCATTGGGATGAAACTACAAAAGAATTAACTTGGCAACGTGCGATCGCAGCAGTTGCGTTCGTGAAGCCAGAAGCTGAAAATTTATCTGTTACTCTCAACTCCATATAGGATTACTATTTTATTTTTGAACGAAATTAGGTATTGTCGAGTGTGTTAGAACAGAGTTCGTAACGCACTGTTATCAAGGGTTTGATGCCGTACTCTCCGTGCTAACACATCCTACGGATATTTTCAGAAATCAAACCGGATTCCTATATAATTCCAAAGTACGGAAAAAGGAAAGGGTTTTTATTATCCCTTTCCTCTTAACCTGAGTGGAGTCGAAACTAGAATTACAAATTATTGATCTATGCAGGGTTCGGTTGAGTTCGGCTTTGCAGTAGTTGGATAATTGCAGCTTTTTCTAAGATTCCAACTAGAACGCCATTCTTACGAATCACGGGAAGCACAGATAACTTTTGTTGTTCGAGTAATTGCATTACTTCCAGCAGAGGTTGATCGGATTGGACTGTGGTAGATTCGGTAATTGGTCGCATGACTTCTTTGACTTGAGTTTCTGACCACAGTGCTGTTGGAACGCTTCGTAAATTATCAATTGCGATCGCACCTACTAATTGTCCATCATCATCAGTCACTAAGAACCGATGCCAGTTTTGCCCACTTATGACTCGCTCATCGGCAAACTCTCTTAGGGTAAGATTAGCAGATACAATCGGGCTATCAATAGTTACAGCATCTTCAGCAGTCAAACCTGTAAGTTTTTCTTGCACTCTGGCAAATTGAGCCGCATTCCCAGCATTTTGTAATAAAAAGAAGCCAATTAACAAGTTCCAGAAGTTACCGAAGCTGCCAAAGAATAGTAGGGGAACTATACCGGAAAGAATTGCTACCCAACCAAAGATTTGCCCGACTCGACTCGCAAAGGTTACACCTTTATAAGGATTTCCTGTAATTTTCCAAACAATAGCTTTCAGTATATTTCCCCCATCTAAGGGTAAGCCAGGAATCAGGTTAAATAGGGCTAATGCTAAGTTAACAGAAGCGAGAACACCAAGAATTGCTGCTAACGGGCCTGATGCAGTAGTAGTAACGCCAATAGCTGTAACCATACCACATAGTAGTAAGCTAACTATTGGGCCAGCGATCGCTACCCAGAAAGCCTCACCAGGGGTTTTTGACTCTTTTTCTAAGCTAGCCAAACCGCCAAATATAAACAGTGTAATGGATTTGACATCAATACCCTGACGAATCGCAACGAAACTGTGGCCTAATTCATGGGCGACGACAGAGGCAAATAACATCAGCGCTGTCATCAATCCTAGTAGCAAAGCTAACCCCGCAGACAATTGGGGAAATTGCGCCGCCAGCCCACTGCTATAGCTCCAAGTTACTAAACCCAGAACTAAAAACCATGACGGATGGATATAGAAGGGAATTCCGAAGAGATTACCAACGCGAATTGTGCCATTCATGTCGTTTACCTTTGATTTCAGCTTCGAGAGGTTTGTTTTTGTCCTGCTCGATGTTTTTATTGTAACGAAAGGTTAAGAGATTTTCATCTTGATGATGGTAGTAGTGTCCGTCTGTAAAGGTGTGGTTATTAGTAATATTTGCGAATAATACCTTACTACTACTTCTTATTAGTTTTTATTAGTAAACAAAATGCGTTTGTCTTGGTGTGGGAGCTAGCCTGACACCAAACAAAATAGAACTATTTGACCGATTCCTGGCGGCATTACTCCAAAAAAAACTATCACACATCTATGCTTCAAGTTCGTCATCGAGAATGGGAAGGCGATCGCTTCCCTCGCTGTAGGTATCGCAAAAGCACTACAGTCGTAGTTACTCCTGAAGTCTTGTCATGTGCGTAATTTCATCAAGATAAAAAAACTTTTTACTTAAAGTTTTGATAAAGTCAGTGTTTAATTACGTAGTTGAATTGATTTTTTCCAACCAAGTTGGTATGATATTATCAATCGAAAATATAAGTACGTATAAAAAAATATGTCATGAATACTGATGAGTAATTCATAAAGTTTAAACGCTCAGATGGAGGACTGTTTAAGCATTAGTTAAGCTGCTCCACATTAATTGACAAATATATATAGTTCTGTTGGCTGTTGAGTGTTAACACTCAACAAACATTTCTGTCAGAACAGAATTTGCTTCTTCTGGTTCATTGAAAGAGAGGTTGTTGGCAGGGGAAAAAGCAGATGTCTTTGCCAGTATGGATTTAAGTAATGCCCTTGTATTGAATCAAAACAACTTAAGTGGGGAAGTCGAGACGTTTGCCAGTAATCCTATCTATGCGATCGCCAAAAGTTGGCTGCCAAACAGCAAAAAGTTCAAGTGAGCGATGAATACCACAGTTAGAAAATCGAGGAATTTGGTGGATTTTGAAACAAGCTGTTAGTAAATCCAAGGAGAAAACAAACCATGAATAAACAAACTATATTTCCTTTCTTTCCTCAAGTAATGGCCAAGATTGGTACAACCTTGATAGCAGGACTTACATTTAGTTTATTGCTTTCTAACCCTATCTATGCTGCCACCTTTGGTACTAATTTGATAGTAAATGGTGATGCAGAACTTGGGCAAGGAGATCCAATTGGTAACGCTGTTGGGGCTGATATACCTACTATCCCTGGCTGGACTCCGACAGGTAGTTTCAGTGTAAGCTGATGTGCAGCTAAATTGTATAGTACGAAAACGTAAAATTATTGTAGTGCGGGCATCTTGCCCGCATCGCATATACAAATTAAATACGCAACAGCTTATTAAAGTACGGAGCAACAGGTTTTAGTTTTACCAACCCATTAGGTAATGTAGTAAATGTTACCGTTCCTGGTACTGATGTTCCAGGGCCAAGCGATCGCGGTCAAAATCTATTTTTTGGCGGCGCAGATCGAGCCTCTTCCAGTGCTTCGCAATTAATCGATATATCTAATCTGGCTTCAACTATTGATGCAGGTGAAGGTACATTTAACTTAAACGGCTGGTTGGGGGGATATAGCACTGATGAAGATAGTGCAGCACTAAACATCACTTTCCTCGATCGAGCTAACCAGTCTCTAGGCATAGCAAGTATTACTTCACCAACTGCCGCGCAAAGAAACAACATCACAGGCTTATTTTTACAGTCAGCTGATGGCTCTGTACCTGTGGGTACACGTCAAATTAATGTACTGCTGAACGCCAATTATGCAAGAGGACGAGTAAACGACGCTTACGCAGATAATCTTTCGCTGGTAATTACTAAAGTCCCAGAACCATCAATCTCTGGTTTCTTGTTAATTGGCTTATCTTCTCTCACAGCATGGAAATTGCGTAGATATCGTCAAGTATCGCAGTAGATAGCATCAGATTCTGCAACGGTTGAACTTCTCTAATTGTTGCAGTCTGAACCTTAATAAAGAGTTTTCCCACTAAGTATGTCGGTGGAAATAAACCAAACTATCTTACGAAACGTAAATAGGCTTGAAATCCTTACTAATAATAAATGACAAAGGGCAAATGACAGCCCTAGCCAGTTATCTTTAATTACACCGCTCTACTTATACCAATTCATATAGAGGATAAAATTTTTGATGCAGGAATCACGCGACTTTGAGTCGTGTGAGGTTCAAGTTAAAAACAATATTTGTCACAAAGCTTATTGCTCTGGGATTAGGATTGGCTACATTATGTACCGCTACTCCTACTAAAGCTGCTGTCTTGACTTATGAAGGTAATACTACAAATCAGGCGACTTGGCGGCGTACTGCACCAGGCGATCCTCCCGTTCTAGTAAGTGGTGAAAAAGACGGGACAATGGGTATGATTGTACCCTACAGTGTTTTCCAATTTGTGGTTGAAGAATCGGGTTTGTATACATTTAGCAGTACTGTACCCAAAGCTACATCACCTACTGATGGGGTCTGGGATAATTTTTTAGTTTTATATCAGGATAGTTTCAATCCCACTCAGCAATTGACTAATGTCCTCATTGCAAATACTACTCCTAATAATGGTAGCCCTGCCTTCGACCGACAATTAACCGCTCAACAAAATTACTTTTTAGTCACAACTGGTCGTCGAGTAGCTGATTTTGGTGCTTTTACCAACACAATTAGCGGTTCGGGTAAAATCGTAGCAGTGCCCGAATCAGATTCAATGCTTGGCACATTAGCATCTCTGAGTGTTGGTTTACTTCTGTATAAGCGAAAATGGCGTATTATCGCGGTGCGCTAGTGCAAACATTCATTCAATCATGTGTGATTTTTGACTCTAGCATCCCAATATTAGAGAAACTGACTAAATTTTTAGCGTTAAAAAGGGGCAGTTTAATTGCCCCTCCCTTAATAGAATGCCAACAATTACTTTAGTCTGTGGCAATCATTACGTCTGATGATTTAACTATGGCGTAGACTTGTTTACCTTCAGCAAGTTTCAACGTTTCTGCCGATGCTTTGGTAATAATGGCAGTCACCTCTACTCCTGGTGCTACTTCTACCGTGACTTCACTATTTACAGAGCCAACTACGATGCTTTTTACAGTTCCTTTGAGAGCATTCCGAGCGCTAACTTGCATTTTCTTATTCTTACTGATTTTTTTGTTTACATATAAAACATAACAAGTAGTTAAATTAATATGTATAGCTACAGATAGAAAATACATGAATTTTTACTATTCATTAATATAGAAAATATAGGTAAATTATTTACTAAATAACTTGGTAATTACATCTTTTACAACCAACTAATTTGGTAATTAAAATACTACAAAATTAGTTTAACTAACTATCTGTTATCTGACACATGTAAGATAACTTTTCGGTGCTAGTCAAAATTGTAGCAACTGCATCTGAGAAAATCCATTCGGGAGCATCCCACTTTTTTGCATGTCATTGCGAAGCGTTACGAAGCAATCGCAAAATCTCCAACTAAGTGCGAGTCCATGCGATTGCTTGTCTGCGACACGCTCTTGCGAACGTCCTTCCTCCTCTCTACGAGACGCACTTGCGTTCGCAATGACAGTTATTCTTTCATGGGAAAATAAAAACTGGGATGCACCCACCCATTCTCCCATAGTCTATCCGATCGCAGTTCTCAAAAGCAGTAAAAATGTTGATGCTGCTAAGGATTTTGTGCAACTTTTATTGCGAAATCAAGCCAAAACTGTGTTTGAAAAATAAGGATTTACGGTAGCTGGTAGTTAATACAAGAGAATTTTTACAGGGCTATTTTGAGCGTTCAACATACTACTCAAACAGTCCCTAGCAAATAAGTCTAATTTGAGACTCAATATTTTCCGAGTAAGAGTCTTATTTACGTGCTTGACTAACCTGCATCATCTGATGTTTCTTCAATCTCTATTTCCCAAGGTTCTCTTTTATTATCCGGTGGAAAAAGGTGAATTTTGGATTTGTTAGAGAACTGCTTCAACTGTTTGATAAAATTGGGAATAGCATCGACGATATGCAGATAACTTTCTATGTCATAGCAAATAATGATTAACATCAAAGGACTAGTATTTATCTTGAAATACCAGTGACAATTTGATAGTAAAACTCGCATGAGTGGGCCGCAGGATTGATAAAATCGCCTGCAAGTAGCTTCTTCTAACTGCCTATAGAATAACTCGTTAAGTATAGTTGCTCCGGTTGGAGGCAAATCATCTGCGGGGAGGGGGGATTTATTCATAATAAGTAATTAGGAAGGGGGAATTTTTAATTGTGAGTTAGTTTTTCTACTAATCACTGATAACTCAGCATTTACCAACCTTGGCGCGAAGATTTTTTGTGTTGCTTTGTAGTGCAAAAAGGTCGGCGAAGTAATTTTTTACTAATGCTGGTTCCGTTTTTCTCAAACACTATTAAGTGCAATACTTGCTCTAGGAAACGCCGTTTGTCAAAAATTCCTTGAATCAGCACCTCTAGTTCTGTTGCACCCTTGGGAGGAAAATCCTCACCATCGATCGTGTACCAGGGTAAAAACTCCTGCCAGTCCGAGGTTAAGGTACCAACTCGTGCCCGATTTTGGCAAGTAATAACTAGGAGTGTATTGTAAGAAAACAGCTTCGGTATCTGTTCAAAGTAAGACTGCATTTGCCGATAACCTGCTTGGAATGTAGCTCGTTCGTTGCTTGGATGGTTCGAGACAATAATTGCCAAAGGTAAACCGTTGATAAAGACAACTACATCAGGACAGTGAACATGATTCCCCTCAACAACAGTTAAGGGATGAATAGCTAGCCAATCATTATTTAGTAGATTAGACCTATCAATGAGCCATACTTTGTCATAAACTATTTCTTCGTCATCCAGGTATTCAACTTCCACACCATCAGTCAAGAATTTGTGAAAGCGAAGGTTATTTTCCAGTAAGTCGGAACTCTCTATACAAGTAACCTGATGGATAGCTGCGGCGATCGCTTCATCCGGTTTTGTCGGGTTAATTTTCTGCAAAGCTTTATGGAGGCGCTGATACAAAACCACATCACTATAACTACTCCGCCCTATCTGATGCTTACCTAAAGCAATGTCAGATTCTAGCAAAACTGTGTAGCCAATAACCTCGAACCAGGTGAGCAAAGATGGTGTAACGACAGATTGTGTAACGTCAAAACGGCGGCGAAGTTTTCTTGTCACACAACTCGCTTTGGCAGTTGTTTTTTTTAGATGTGCTGGATTCATGGACAGTAAAAGACTTAATTTGAGTCAATGCAGAAGCTAGTACACCACGGCGTAAATAAAGCTACCATTTCAAATCAACGAAAGGCTTACGCTGTATTCATTTTGAATTTTGAATTTTGAATTTTGAATTCCGCCTTGCGGTACTAGTGCCTAGTTACTGGCATTGGTTGGTATACTCTTGATGGAGTACAGGGCTTGATAGTAACTATCAAAGCTAAAGTTAATGGGCAAGATTGTATCTGGCGCTACATATTACCAATATTACTGGTAATGTTGTGATGAACAGTTAGAGTTAGCTCTCTTTAATGTTTAACCTTTGTTTCCTGTTCTAAAAACAGGTTGCCAATATCAAATAAAAGCTGTGTAGTACCTCGGTAGCCAACCTTGGTAAACTGACTTTGATCTAAGCGGTCAAAAATGGGAATCCCTTGACGATAGAGAGGAATTTGTAAGCGTTGAGCGATCGCAACTCCATGAGAGTTGGTAATTAGCAAATCAGATCCAACCGCCAGTTGCTCAAAGTCTTCTAAATCGCCGATAGTGATGCTCTTGATCGGAAGTTTTTCTAGCAGAGGAAAGCGTGTTGTTGTCACTGCTGAGTGAATCTCAACTCCTAGCGATCGCAAAAAAGAAACCGTTGACCAAAGTAAATCTGGTTCCAGCGCCAAAGCAACTCGCTTACAACCAAAGTAAAAGTGATTTTCCAACATCACATGTTGTAACTGACGACGTTGACGGCGGTATTTCTGTGGTACCCTGACACCACTGATATCTGACAAAGCTTGCAGAAATTTATCTACTGCTACTAAGCCTGTCAGTTCACCAAATACCTCATAGGGTATATTGAATCTCTGCCCCAAAATTTGCGCTGCACCCCGCATACTTTCGCCTAATGCCAAAGTGAATACAGAAGTGCCAATTGAGCGTAATTGGGTTGCATTTGTGCCATTAGCTGTAATGGCACTAGAAGAATCTTCTATATGACTATCTAGTACGCCAGAAAGGTCAGGTACAACAATAGGTACAAGTCCAAAAGAGGTAACAATCTCTTTGATTTCCTGTACATCCCCTGGTGTGAAAGCAGAACTCGCCAAAATAGTGATTTGTGTGGGGCAAGCGTCTTGCTTATCACTTTTTTGAGGGATTTCCCTAACCATACTCTCAACTGCACCAGCAAAGCCATCCTGTAATGTACCTTTGAAATCCGGTGTAGAGACAAGCACAATTGGTAAATAATCTAGTTCTGGGTGACGGTGGCGAATTTCCTTGACAAAGCGCCCCATATCATCACCTCTGGTTTCCACAAGTCCAGTGCTACAAAGACCGATAATTTCTGGTTTGGATCTCTGCACCAAAGTCAAGATTGCTTGTTCAACTCTTTCCTCGCCACCCAAAATAGTTGCAACTTCTGTCATCGCTGTACTAGAAAGGGGAATCGCCTGACGAAAATGTTGTACTAATACTGCCTTAGTCAAAGCAGTACAGCCTTGAGAACCGTGTAATAAAGGCATTATTCCCTTCAACCCCAAAAATGCTAAAACTGCACCCACAGTTTGGCTTTGCTTGAGAGGATTAACTGCAACTGATGTACTCGTAATGCTAATAATCGCCATCAAATGTCCTCCTCTAGAGAATTTCCTGCTTCCCCTGCTCCTCCATCCTCTGACCACGGGGCTGGCTGGCATACTTGCTCCCACACAGGGTTGTAAAAAGCGGCATACAGTTCTTGTGCAACCTCTAAAATTCCTATATAGCCTGCATAAGCATGGTTGCGTTCTTGATTAATATCTAGAAATGGAATTCTAGCTATAATAGATGTGTCTTGATGGCGTTTATCAGCAATTAACATATCAGCTTGATTTTCGTTAATTATCTGCAAAATTTCTTCAGGACTATTTTGGTCTATAATTATGCCATCTTGACCAAGCAAACTTTTTACTCTAGTTCTATCCTCTTCAGTATTACTATTAGTCTTAATAGCAATAACTTCCATCCTCAATTTCTTAGCAGCAAATATAATCAGCCAACTCTTGAAACTTCCAATAACAAGGATAACGCGCTTACCTTGCATTTTGGTGATATAAGGAGCAAGCTTTTCATCTATTGCAGCAGTTTCTTCTACAATTAGCTTTTCTGTACGTTCTTGCAAATCAGAATTATCCAACTTTGCGGCAATATTCCTGAGACACTGATTGATTTGCTCTATGCCATAAATAGACTCTTCAATATAAGCAATGCCATATTGTTTCTCCATCCTTTTAGCCATATTAATTAGTGCTTTAGAGGAGAGGAGAATATTAAGCTTGGCACGATGAGCATAGCAAACTTCTTTGTACACAGCATCGCCTGTAATTTTTGCCAAAACTCTGATACCTAATTTCTCCAACAACGGTAGAACATTCCATATTGCACCTGCAATATTGTGTTCACCAATTAGGTTGATGTCATAAGGTGTAATAGTATCTGGTTCAGCAGTTCCAATAACGTGTGAAAGCATTGCTTCACCAGCAACGCGGTTGCCCAAATTTTGGTTCCCAATGAATCCAGGGCAATGTACTGGGATAGTGGGTATTCCTGTTTTCTCGGTAGCATCTTTGCAAACTCCCTCAATGTCATCCCCAATCAAAGCGGTGATGCAAGTGGAGTAAACAAATACCGCCGCAGGTTTGTAGCGTCTTTGTAATTCTAAAATGCCTTTGTACAGCTTTTTGGCTCCACCGAAGATGATATCGTTCTCATCGATATCGCTGCTAAAACGTATTTTATACAGCATCGAACCAGAGGAGAGACTGCTGTAACTTCCCCAAATACTGGCAGCACAGCCACTTGGCCCGTGAACTACATGAGCAGCATCGGTAATTGGTACTAGAGTCATCATTGCACTATCAAAAGCGCAACTTCCTTGAGTGGTTCCAGGTTGGGGTAATTGTGTAGAAGACTTTTTTTTATGCAGTATCTGCTGCTGACGAGCATCTTCAGAATTTGAGTCACTGAGTGAATCGTTGGTTTTTCCTGGGGTGGGATTCATTTGTTTGGTGACAATAGGTAGAACTTGTTAGGTATTTACTGAATTCCCAAAGGCTGAGGAGGATTTTAATTTATTCACCGTGTATCTAAAGATGGAATAAAAGGGAATGAGAAAGAGAATTTCCCATCCCCTATAACATAAACATCATCTAGGTTAGAGAAGGAGAAAACAAAAACATGAACTAGACTATTAAAGTATTAATGTTGCCATGTAGATGTTAGTGGATTAGTGTTAACACGGTGAAGAGAAAACCCACAGAGTTAAGATTAGCTATTCGACTACCTCCATTTTAAATGATTGGTGAGAAGGTGGGCGAAAATAGCCCACCTAATATTTACTCTGTATTTAGCACCGGAGTCTGAACAAAAACCTTACTTGTTCTAGCTACCAGAAACTATTTCTACGTTTCCTTTTTTCAGTGCTTCTAGTGCTTCACCTTGAGTGTCTTCTAGCTTTTTGGCAGCGTCTGCTTGGCTAATCATTTTTGCAGCATTTTCTTCACTTTCAAGGATGCCGAACTCAATCAACAAATCTTCTAGCTCATCCATCTCAATGGGTGTGGGAACTGTAAGATTTGTATTGCCGATAATCTTGTCCGCTAATGTGCGGTATTCATTAGCTTGTTTACTGTCAGGTGCATACTCATTCACCGTCATCCGGCGTAATTCGGCGTGTTGCACGATATTGTCACGGGGGACGAAGTGAATCATGTGGGTATTCAATCTAGCTGCCAGGGTGCTAATCAGTTCATCTTCCCGGTCAGTTTGACGGCTGTTACAAATCAGCCCACCCAAACGCACACCACCAGTGTGAGCATATTTGAGAACGCCACGAGCAATGTTGTTGGCAGCAAACATCGCCATCATTTCACCAGAGGTAACGATGTAGATTTCTTGGGCTTTACCTTCACGAATTGGCATCGCAAAACCACCACACACAACGTCGCCCAATACGTCGTAGGATACGAAATCTACGTCTGAGTAAGCACCGTTTTCTTCGAGGAAGTTAATAGCGGTGATGATACCGCGACCGGCGCAACCTACACCAGGTTCTGGCCCGCCAGATTCTACGCATCTGATATCCCGAAAGCCAGTGATTACGACTTCTTCGAGTTCGATATCTTCCACAGCACCCCGTTCAGCAGCTAAGTGCAACACGGTGGTTTGGGCTTTACAGTGCAGAATCAATCGGGTAGAGTCAGCTTTGGGGTCGCAACCTACAATCAAGATGCGTTGTCCCTTTTCTGCCATAGAGGCGAGGGTATTTTGGGAGGTAGTAGATTTACCGATACCGCCTTTACCGTAGAAAGCAATTTGTCTAATTTTTCCGTCTGACATGATGATTTATCCTGTGATTGTTTGTTTGCTGAGTCTGTCGGTTTGTGAGGCGTTAGCACTTTATGCCTACCGGAGGCGATCGCACTTTGTGCCTACCGGAGGTACTCGCACTGTAAAATTACAGCAGTGACCTGATGTAGAACGTCGTTGGAGGTGCTCGTTCTACAGCAAAAAGAGTCCGAATCCAGAACATATTCAAGTTTTAGTCAGTTTTCATTGGCCATTAGTCATTGTTTCTTCTGACTAATGGCTAGAGTAATAAGAAATCGCTCAAGGAATATTGCAAGTATTACCAGACCCTCACTCAAATGATTTCTCTGACGGGAGTAATACCAACCAATTAGAAAAAAGAAAGCTACAGATTCCAAACTGGGAACCACAATTCAATCCGAATTTCCTAATTACGTTAGCGACGCAGGAGCGTCATTACGAATTACGAATTATCAAAGGTTGCTCATACCTCAAAAGTGGTTGCAGCAGGAATTTTAATTTACGCAGAGTTTTCCTTTAATCACACAACCAACCATTGCAATTCACTCTAAACAGTCGCTACAACTTCCCCGATTTTGCTGATATCGTAACCGCCGAGAATTTCAAATTGTGAGTGAACCATCCGATGTCCCAAAGTACTGAGCAACTGCTGTACAGGTGCTTCTTCTAAATATTCCTTGAGAATCACCAAATCATATCGTGACTGATGTAAAGGGATAAATCCCAGCCCAAAGGCGGTAGCTACAGATGCCGTACTCATGCCAGCATCAGCAATTCCTAATCCTACAGCTTGGGCAACATCTTGGTGACTTTTGAGTATATTGTCAAAGCCCTGAACAGCATCGAATGGTATCTGCTCTTTTTGGAGTGTTTGTTCCAAAAGCATCCGACTACCAGAACCTATTTCGCGGTTGACAATAGTCCCGCCCCCCGCAACTAAGTCAGTAACTGTTTTAATTCCCATCGGGTTGCCAGACTTCAACAAAAGTCCTTCTTCCCAAACACCAAGGGTAATCAGAACTGCTTCCCTCCCAGCCAGAACATCTCGAACAAAGGGAGTATTATACTCACCAGTTTCAGGATCGTACAGATGCATCCCAGCGATGTGCGCCTCACCTCTGCATAGACTGTGCAATGCAGCCATGCTATTGGCGAAGTTATATTGAACTCGCAGTTGGGGATGCCAGCGTTCGGTGGCTCTTGCCCATAGTGAAATCACTGGGGCACAACCAGCAATCACAACTGTGTTGTGAAGTGTGTCGAGATTATCATCTAGTAACCTGACTCGAACTTTATTTGTACCCGTTTGGCTAGTACTTTCACCATCAGCCGGAATCATGTCTTGGCGAAAAGCATCCTTACCAATCAAGGGATAAGCTATCCATTGTCCGCCCACACGAGCCATGCTAACTCGTAATTGCTGACCATTAGGAATAGGTTTGGCAAGAATGGCTTCAATTTCAGGTAAATCCCGCTCTAACCAGAATAGATCCTCAACTTGACAGCCAAGCGCTTTGGCCAAGCGAAGTGTTATGGCAACTGAGGGGGCATATAGTCCCGACTCTACACCACTAATAGTCTGACGAGTCACACTAGCGATGTTAGCCAAATCTTGTTGGCTCATACCTAAACGGGTTCTGATTGACTTCAAGTTATTACGGAGGTCGCTATCCTGCTTCATTGGCTTTGTCTCTTAGTTTCAAAAAGCCGTAGCGGATTTAAACATTGCATCTGCCAAGGCGAAAGTGTGTCTTTGAGTTTATATCATTTCTCTTGACGACATGACTGTGCTTTCGCTGTCTTGATTCCCCATATAAAAAGACTATCACAGAAATTGCCAATTTGCTTGCCAAGTGCAAATTATTTTTGCGGGTGGTTGCTTTTTCGTTGCGATTATCGCTCAAAAGCCCCAATTTCCAATAGACAGAGCATTTGTCTAGCAAAAAGAGGATACCAATTTTATTGGTGAAAAGTAGTATTTAATACAGTTTTAGAAATTAGTTTTAGATTTGATGCTTGATAGAATCCCCAGTAAGAATAAAAGGGCATCTGGGTACGTTAGGCTTGCACCTATTGTTTTCACCAAGATGAAAAAAATATTAAGCCTAGCAATTGCAGGGGTTTTGGCAGCAGGATGTACCCATTTGATGGATTCAAATTCCTCAAGTGGTTCAGACAATTATGAGGTTCAGTGGACTGGAGCTAAGGGAAACAAGCTATTTGGAAGCTATGTTATTGGCTCTAAAACCATCAGTACACCTTCAAGAGCAGAAAAAGTCACAGCGATAATTCCTTATAAAGTTAGGTTTTCTGCTCCAAAAAATAGCCTGATTTCTGCGGCAGGAGCGACAGTTAATCAGGCTACAGTAGAAATTAAAATTTTAAAAAATGGCTTGGAATGTGGAAAAGTCGCTGTTGTTGGAAGTGGAGCTATGGGTAATAAAATTTGCCAATAGTTCAAGAACAATATATTAGTTATATCCCCTATAAACTAAGTTTGTAGGGGATATGTAGTATTTCCGAAAAATCACTCTTGCTTCTTACCTGGAACTACACCATAGCGAATCAGCCAAGATTTTATCTCTGAAATTTCTTTCATAAGCTCATCAAGTATCTGCTCAATTCCATCAAATCCATGAGCGATACCCTCTGATATTTGTTCTTGATTTCTCTTGAGATGGTTAAAGTCACGCTCTTCATTTAAAGCCTTTTCTGCTTGCCTTACCGCTTCTTGTGTAGCTTGTTGTCGTTCAAATTTTAGCTTACTAGACCACCATGCAATCCATCCAGATAAAGCGCCAATAAAAGCTAGAAGAAAACTTGCTACACTAGTATCAACTTTCATTGTTCCAAATATCTACCTCAACAATCCATACCAAATTGTTTATTTCTCTTGACTGGCGTTTTTTAACTCCTATCCGACGTTCAGAAAAACACGCAGGGGAAATAAATTCTAGAATTACTAACTCATTTCTAGGGTATATTTTTTGAGGTTGGTAAATTTCCACTTGCTCATTAATAAAAGTTGCTTGGCATACCCAACCAGACAGAAAGCCGTGTGCAGTACCAAGCAAGCTATGTTTAAGTCGAAAAAGATTGCCCTCAATTGGTGCAGTGAACTGCCAAGTATTAGTTACTTGAATAGCGCTAATTGTCTGCCATGCCATTATGCAAAAACCAAATCAGCTTCCCCTATTTGCTCTAGCCTCTGGTCATACTCTCCCCCATAAAGATATTCTTCTAATTCTTCATCTGTCATAGGTTCAAGTAAGCCAGAGCCAGCACGAGCGCAAAACGCAAAACCATCATTAATTTGAAAGCCATACTTCAAGCCCATCTTAAAAACAACATAAACTCGAACTTTATTGCCTCGTCTACGTACCATTTTTTCTCCCTAATTATTTTTTCAAATCAACTAAACGTCAGAAGTCCTAAACGTCTAAACGTTAGGAGAAAGTATCAAATTTTCATTCAGTGGAATCAAGAAGGTTGAGACGTGGGTAACAGAAACTTGCCCGTTAATGGGAGGGCCATAACTGAAAGGAGGGTAAGAAGCTAATTGTTCACCAGTCGCAAGAGGTGTATTAACCGTTGTCTGAGCCTTACCCGCAGCTATGCGAAGTTTATACAAAAGCTCTGCTACTCCTTCAACAGTTAAATCTGCCACGGTAACGCCGTTAACTACGCTGATGTCAACGTATAATTTGCCAGAAATTACAGTCAGAGCATTTGTTAATCCATTAGCAGCAAGGGCAGTCTCAAGCTCTTGAAAAGTTAGATCGGTTCTAGCTGTCATATCAGTAAGTAATTTGTATTTCTTTTTACAAGCTATGACATATAGAAACAGAATGACAAGAGTAAATATCCAGGTATGTAAACTAGTTGCTGCACAAGGATTATAGGCTACTGGGGATATAATGACCCTCTGGGTCGAAAATCTAACTACCTCATTAAAAGGTTTGATTAAAAATGGTATGTAAAGATTTGTTATGTCTAACCCAACGGTGATAAATCAGTTGGTTGTCGGTAAAGGTCAAGCCTGCGTCGTCTTCGTTTATAAGCTTGTTTTCCCCCAACAGGTACACCTAAAATATCCGTGGGTTCAGTTACCAAGGTTGCGTAGCATGGGTAGACACGAGTTGCAACTTTTAATAAGTTGGCATTAACTTTTAATTCTTCAGTTACACTCATCCTAATGATTTGAGCTGTTGAGAGTGTAATAAGTAACCCCATTACTTCTTCAGATTCCTCTTTGGATGCAGCATATATTGCCATTTGGCGGCCATTATCTAAGAAGGCTGTGCAACGAAATTTACCCCACGTAAAAGGCCGACATACTTCTTTTATTTGTTCATAAGCTGTTGCGTATTTAATTTGTATATGCGATGCGCTCATGTTGCCCGCACTACAATAATTTTACGTTTTCGTACTATACAATTTAGATGCACATCAGCTTAAGTTAGCCCCTGTTTACAATCAGGGATACTGTAACCTATGCTTTTAGGATTAATGCCATTAATTCGCCAAGGTGGTTTTTCTACAGATTTAAAAAGTACCACAAGCTTTCTATCCATGTGTCGAGCGCGTGGCATATCTTCTGTAGGCATCCCTACAATTTGCCCTACATCTTTATTCCAAACTTGGCGTTGAGTAGCAATAGCTTGAAGGATAGCCAGCTTTATATCTCGCTGCCTACCAAAAATTACAATATCACCTTGAGATTTTACTAATCCTGTCATGTTATGGGTCTGGGTTAATGCGTACAGCTTTCTGGTCGCCGTCGTTTACTTCATGCCTTAAATCGTCCATTGCCCAAATATCATCTAATCCCATAGATAAGATGTATCCCAATACTGCTCGGTTAAGCATTTTTAACTCGGAATCGGGTTTGGGGAAAAGGGTAAAGCGTAAGGGTTAAAGGTTTTTTCTTTCCCTTTTCCCTTTCCCCTTTTCCCCAAAACCCGAGAAGTATTGAGATGTATCCCTGATCCCAAAATGCATTTTCTAATCCTCCAAGATATCCACGTGCAAACTCTTGAAGAATTTTTGGTTGGATACTTTGAATTTTTTTATCTACTTGTGTTGCAAATGACCAACGCTCACCAGATTTTTCTACTGGCTCTAAACCGAATGCTTTCAAGCTCCGAAGCGATAGGATTGACTGATAAAAAAGGTTTTGTGCCCCTAACTGACCGATTAATTGAATGCCAAATTTAAATTGATTTTCAATATTTTTACCTGCTGTATGCTTAATATCTCCTTTAATAACATCAATTTTCTCTCTAGCAATTTCTACGGCTAGCCTTGCCGGAATAATTGGGTAACGAATTGGAACTCCATCTATAACTGCAACTGTTACAACTCGAATAGATACATCCCCTAAAATGTATCCTGCAAGGTTGGCTATCATGCCATTAATAGCTTCAATCTGACTTTTTAATTGTTCGTCTGATTGATTCCAGTCAAAGTTATAAATTGTGTAAGATGTCATTTGGCAGAATTGCCATAAAGAAGTCCAACTAATTTGGATTCCTAGAGCATTAGCAATTGAAAGAGCAAAGCCACCTAATCTTTTAAGTCCACCTAGTAATTTACCTAGTAAGCTTTTCCCATCACTTCCAGAAGATTCAGCATACTGGCTAGAAAATGTACGCTTTTTGTACCAACGATTAGCACCATAATATTGAGTAGTTTGACCCACTTGTACATAATCCTTCCCAGGTTCTAAATCAATGCTTCCATCTGGATTAATTTTCATGTTAGTTTACTCAAGTATTCTTGAACTCTAGCGGTAATATCCTCAATAACAAGCTGAGGAATACCATCAATTTTCATGTCACCAGGCGGTGAATTAAGTAGTTCTAAAAACTTTCTCCAGTCGTCAGCATTTTCTGTAAATTGCCCTAATGCAGATTTTGCAATCACGCTTCCCATAACGTCGTCGCCGGGAGCCGAAAAACCAGTTAGTGCAGCTTTAGTAATCCCAGCACTAATTAGCAAGGTATTGAGTTTATGCTCTAGATGTCCGTTACGGTGTGTATAAGTAATTATTTGCTGATCTGATTCTTTGAGAAAGGCTTTGATATCTTGTTCACCTGGGGTAAACAGAGTTTTGACTGATTTAGGAACTTTGTTAAGTTGATACCCTAAATATTTAGCATTAGCAAGCGCTACATCCTGGGTTATGAGTGATGCATTTTTTGTTGCTCCTACTTCAATTAAAGCTTTTACTCCTAGTTGAGTATTAATTTCTAAATCATTATGTGTTAAGAGACTGATACCTGCCAATTCTGCTAGTGCATCACTCACATTGTCCATGTAAATTTGCTTTTCTCCTTCCTCAGTATTGATAGTAATAGTGAGTGGAAACTCGCCCATGAAAGCTTTCATCTGGGCTAGTTGATAAGCGCTAAAGCTGACATTATCAGATATCTTTTGATATTCTTGCGGTTGCCAATCTCTAATAGCTGCTATGTCTCCTGTTGCCGGGTTGCGAGTAATACTAGGCATCAGACTAGGCGCAGCGTTGATTGGTAGTTTGTGTAATCCTTGTCGCCTCCAGCAGTTCCAGCAAGAGCTAGAGCAGAGCCAGCAGTTGCACCTACTCCCACTATTTCGGCTTCCATCACAACAATTTCGGCTTGAAGTCCGGCAGCAGCAGCAACAGCCGCCGCTACTTCTGCTCCTAATGCCGCGATCGCTGCAAACACACCCTCAAGAGCAGCAGCAATCAATGGAGCTGCTACTACTGCTACTAAGTAGAACGAGGTGAAAAAACCAAACTATGTAAAGATAAGTAAATACGTAAAATTTTTCTATGAAGGTAACAGAGAGATGGGCAACCGTTTAAGGGTATTTCTGACTAGAGAGCAAGATAAAACTCTTTTTAACCTGAGAACAGCAGATGTACCCCAGAAGGTAAAAGACAGAGCAGAGGTAATTAGACTGAGCGCACATGGTTGGTATGTAGAGAAAATAGCAGTTCACTTTAATTGGACTGCACAGACCGTGCGAGAAGTTTTGCATAAATGGCAGGCGTAAGGGCCATAAAATCTTTCTGAAAATTGAAACTGAGTTTTAGCCGTACCGTTGCGAGTTACAGGTGAAGAAATTGTTAGATCCGATGTTGCTAATACAGAGGCATCTGTATTGGCAGCGAACCAAGCGTGAGCATTAGAAATTATCGCGGCATAAATTTCTAATGGTGTAGGATTTGCACTAGTCAAAGCCGGTAATGATGTCAAAGGAATTTCTAATATTTTGGGAGTCCCAGAAAAAGTAGCGGTCGCACCAAACAAATCAGTGATCCAGGTTGCATACAACAAATTTTTGCGAAGTGAATAAATCCGTTGTACGCGCTAGCAAAATTTGTGTAAATGTTCCAGTTTTATGTAAAACCGGAAGTTTCACGGACGACGCTAAACCATTGCTGTGATTACGATTGATGCGTATTTAGGTAATACCTGAAAAATAAAAGCTTCCGGTTTAACACTTCAGGAAGGTTAAACCGGAAGTCATTAACATCAAAATAATTCTATGAAAAACAACCGCAATGGACAAGCGGCTGTTTTTACGGCTAAGGAATATTCTCGAATCCGTAATAACATCCACAGCCAAAAATACAAATTGCTTTTAGACTTGGCATGGTTCACCGGGGAAAGGTGGGGGGCACTGGTGCAAATGAAAGTTGCGGATCTTTACGATGCTGAGGGCAATCCACTCAAGTTGATTACTTTTCGGGCCTGCACTCGCAAGGCTGTAGGTGGTAAAAAGAAAGTTCAGAAAACTAGACAAGTGCCAGTACACCCAACTCTTCTTGAAGCATTGAAAGCATACACACCAGTTGATCCAGATTCGGAGTGGCTATTTCCTTCCAAAAGGAGCTACACCGAAGGGGAAATCAGTAAGCACATCAGTCTGAGATATGCGGATATGGTGTTTCGGGAAGCAGTACAAAAAGCTGGTTTGGAGAGCCGAGGACTAAGTACTCATTCCAGCCGCCGCAGCTTTGTAACCCATCTAGCTCGTAACGGTGTGTCGCTAAGAATTATTCAAAAGCTATTGGGATATGCGGATTTGAAGATGTTGGCGGTTTACATCGATGTGAATGATGCCGATCTTGAGGGCGCTATAGCAACTCTATGAACCCCAGACTCCTATTCCTGCAAGTTGAGATATTCTGCGAGTGCTTTCAAGAGGGGAAGTACGATCGCCCACTCAAGAAGCTATGGCGCTCGAATGCAAGGCATTTCAGGCATGGGATGAGGTGGATCGATTGTACCCGAATTTGTGACAAAGCAAAATGCATAGTTAGTCTTATTAGCTCATCCATGATTTTTCTGCTTGGTAATCACGCTTAGAAAAAATAATTTATCCGCTACTGGACAAAAGGTAGATAAATCAATCGTTTGAGCTTTTTGACGATCGCAGCTTCTCCCCGGCGCGATCGCCACGAGGAGTGGCCCACCAAGGCAGTTATCTTATTGAGAATACCTGACACGCTTATAGTCATTGGGCATTGGGGAATGGTAATATTGCCGTGTTACACGGCACTTTATAAATGCATGGGACGGACTCGCACAACTTGGGAATCACGCAGCACTTGGAACGGTGGCGAGACAACTACAATTCGCATACCCATTGTGCTGAAAAGTGACATTTTGGCTTACGCTAGAGCAGTAGATTTCAAGCTGATAAGCGATAAATCTCGACAAATCCCCATGCTGAAAGGGGATTTTTTATCATGTTTTCACCTTTGGACTGATTGACCGCTATATCGAATTTAAACGGCTCAATTACCACCCTAACCAGAATTCAAGAGTTCTGGACATTAGCACCCGCGCATGGGATGAACTTCGGAAGTTTCAGAGATTGATTCAGGAGTCTCCTGAACTGTTGCGGGACTAAAACCTTTGCGGCATTTTTGACAAAACCACCTTTGAACCAGGGTATTGTCAGACAATTTATAACTACCGTTTTTAAAAATTAGTGTTGTTTGGTGGCATTTTGGGCATGGTGGACGGTTCATGTTTCCAGCCTTTGATTAATTTCTCGATCTCAATTGGTAATTTACCATTTGCGATCGCAGTTTCGACAACTTCCCGGCGCTGGATAGCCAGAGGTGATGCAGTGCTGCCACCTGAAATATGACAATGGTGAATTTTCCGTCCTGACATCCAGCAGTAACGGTAATAGTTATGTTTGCTGTTGCCACGCCTGACCCAGTACTTCTCGATCCAATGAGTGTGTTCGGGAGCAGGTTCAAGCTGTTCCAGCAGTGTACTGTGTTCGGGAGCAGATATGTGTGTATCATGGCTCCCGAACAAAAGTTTGGCGTAGGCAAAGCCCGTCGGAGACATCGCCAGCGATTTTTTCCGAATCTTCACTTACTAATACAGAAACCTGTGTATCTTGCTCCCGAACAAGTGACTCCCAATCGCGCCAAGCAAGCGAATAATCCTCAAGATTTTCATAATCATCTGGGTTAATGGTGCGGACATAGCTGATAAATTGCTCTAGCTCGTAGATAGCAAGGCTTCTGGCTCGAACTACTTTTGATGAGATTCTTTGTTTAGCCATTGGTTATTGGTCATTAGTCATTGGTCAACTGCGATGCCTACGGCGGCAAGCTACGCAATTCACATCTTGTTGCTGCACCCCGATGGACTACCCGCTCTTTCGGTGGCGATCGCAATTAATCCCAACACTGTTCTCGGCTTGTTTGCTCACGGATAAGCCCGAAGATCCACGACAATTTTATTATGAATGTCCCTTCTTTTGCTTAAGCGCCAATGCAAAGGGTATTCAATATTTACTCGCGCTCAAGCCGGACATTGCATTGCTCGAACCAACTGGTAATAACTACAGCAAACTGTGGGGCACTCATTTGGCACGAAGCGGGGTAGAAGTTCGGTTAGTTGGTCATAAAGAATTGAGAAATTATCGAGCCAACCACCTGGCACTTCCTGATAAAGATGATGATGCTGATGCCTTGGCACTGGCTTGCTACTATTTTGACTATCAACAAGACCCACGTCGATTTGTTCAAATTCGCGATCGCGAAATAGTCAGAATTCGAGAACTAGTTTTGCGGCTGGCACATCTCAACCGCGTTCAATCCCCGATCGTGAACCGAGCGCGGCAGGATTTAGCTTGGCAGTTTCCAGAGGTCGCACTAGTAAAGTCCCGGCGGGGTGAATTGGGTGAAGCGCCTTTACTGTAGGGCTGGCTTGCTGGAATTCGTAAAAGTACGCGCTATGACCGCCTCTACGAGCAATCTGTCGGACTTGGCATTACCGACACTGTTCGAGAACACGCAAAACGCATCTGTGACCTCCAGCCTGAGGAACACGTCATTGAGGGAGAATTGCGAGAACTACTTGCCGACTCTCGATTTGACCATTACCGCACAGTTTTCAAAATGTTTGGATTTGGCGATCGCCTCTCGTCGGCGATCATCTCTCAGATTTACCCTATCGAGGGATTCCTGGATGCAGACGGAAAGCCAGAAGTCAGAATACGCCAGGGGCGGAATTCTAAGAAGCCTACCAACCGTCACCTTTCACTGAGAAGATTTCAGAAAGCTTTGGGCGCTGCTCCTAGTCTGGAAGCTTCCGGCGATAGTCGTAAAGCCAAAGTAGTAGGTGGTTCAGATTTATGTCGTAAGTCCTTATGGCAGTGGGTATTTACGAGAATTGAACCGAAGCGATCGCGCCTCAAAAATGATATTGGTAAAGCTTTGGGCGAACAGTTAGACACTGAAAAAGCAGCCGGTCGTCCTGTGAAGCTTGTCAGAAATCGCGTTGCAGCCAAAGGAGCTAGGCTGCTGTTTAGAGAATTAGTTAAAAACTTGAAGTGACAAAAATGGAGATTATGCCTAATGGCTGAAGATGACAGTGTAGTGGATGCTAGCGGATTATTTGAGGAAGCAGAGAAAAACTTAGCCCCTCCACCGTGGATCGATTTCAATCATCCTGATTTCCCTGAATACTTTCAGATACTGGCACTGGATGACGAAGGTAAGGTCAAAGCATGGTGGCAACGAGTCCCAGAGCATCTTCGAGATAACAGCAAGTTTCCTTAAATTGTTAGAGTGAATTTGAAGTTGTAAAAAATTTAGAAATGCGGAGTTAAGAGTTTTTGACTCCTAACTCCATTTATTGGAGTCTTAATTCTCTCCTTCCAAAGTAGGGAAAGGAACATTCAAGTATAAAAAGTAATCAATATTCATCGCTCCTCCCTCTCAGGCGTACCAACAAATTATGCAAAGCCACATTCGCTGAAGGTACTTCAGGTAATTGGCTAGATTCATACGCCTCTTGCAACTTATTACGCAGACGTTCATATTCTCTTCTATGAAAATCTACATTAACATCTGATAAAATAGAGTTTTCTTTACCCACTAGTTTCTGGGCAATTAAATCATGAATGTATGGTAAATTAAAAACCTCATTCAGCTTAATTAAATTAGCTTCAACTACCCCTGTTTGCATCAGATAAATCCCAGTCAATAGAACTTGATAAACATAAAGTAATGGCTTTATTTGATGCGTCTGTTCTTTATCAAAAAGTTTCCATTGGGTTGCGGAAAAACCAATATAGTGGTGACTATGGTGACGGGTAATGCAATTATTAGCAAGAGATTTTAATTCTTGATGTTCTGGTGAAGTTGTTAATATTAAAGGTGAATATAATTGTTCTAATACGTAACCATTCTTTTTAAGTAGCATCAAAAAGATTTTTTTGACATCATGAGTTACTAAATCAATTTCCAAAGATTCACGAAATTCTGAAACTTCAATAGTTTCATTGCCAGTTTCTAATCCCACCACTTCTTGAACTGGTAAAATATGCACACCACCTAAGTCATAATCAGAATCAGGCGACGGAAAACCATACAAGTGGGAACCACTGATGATGGTAAATAAAAGCGGGTAAGGCTGTTGCCCAATAATTGTGTTAAGTGAAGGTGGAATATTCATCATCTGCCGTTTACTCCCTTACCTCAGTTCGGCTGAATCATTACGAGCATCTTCTGTCTTAATGTTTGAGCTATATAGCTCAAGCATGATTTTATTAGCTATGACGATGTGTTTCACTATTGGAGTAAAGGTTTGCCATCAAAGGTAACTTATTACGCCAAGCATACGGAGGTTTAATGTCGATATCTAAAGCTGTTAACAGTAATGTTACTTCTCAAAACAACGTTGAAAAACGCTTGCAGATACAGCGTTTGCTAGGAGCAACTCAAATAGTTGCACCTAGTAGTGGGAGTAATGTTGTGAAGGGATTAACTCAAACACCTAAATCTCTACCCCCTTCTTACTTTTATGATGACCGTGGTTCTGAGCTATTTGAGCAAATCTGTGATTTACCAGAATATTATCTCACACGCACAGAAACAACGATTTTACAGCAGTATGCTGGCGAAATTGCTAAGATTACTGGCCCTTGTGAATTGGTAGAACTTGGCAGTGGCAGTTCTACCAAAACCCGGATTTTGCTAGATGCCTACCAGAATCTAGGCTATTCTCTGCATTACCTACCAATTGATGTGAGTGCAGGTATGTTGGAGACTAGCGCCAAGCAGTTATTGGGAGATTATCCTTTACTGCAAGTTTATGCACTAGCGGGAACTTATGAATTAGCGCTTGCACAACTTCTACCAACGCAATTACCTAGCAGGATGATTTGTTTTATTGGTAGCAGTTTAGGTAATCTTACACCTGGTGAGTGTGATGTCTTCTTTTCGGAAATTACAGAAGCTTTGCAAGTAGGTGAGTATTTCTTGTTGGGGATAGATTTACAAAAGCCGAAACATATTTTGGAACCAGCTTATAACGATCGCCACGGAGTGACGGCAGCATTTAACCTCAATATGCTAGAGCATTTAAATCAACGCTTTGACGGCAATTTCGACACCACGCAGTTTGAACACTGGGCGTTTTACAATGAAAGTGAGCAGCAAATAGAAATGCATTTACGCAGCCTGCGATCGCAAATTGTAGAATTACACGCTCTTAATCTCAAGGTTAATTTTGCACTAGGTGAGACTATCCTCACCGAAATTTCCCGCAAATTTGACCTCGATACCATCAAGCAGCAACTCACTGCACAGGGTTTATCACCTCTTGAAGTGTGGACAGATCCAAATCAATGGTTTGGTTTATTGCTCTGTCAAATGCAAGCATAAAGCAAATTAAGCTATGCCTCACATAGTATAGCGGTTCTCAGTTAAGTCCAATATAGACTCTCTAACAAAAACAGCCCCAACCCTTGTTGCGTTGAGGAGTAACACTTCCATTCTTCTCTTCTTAAAGGAGAGAGGAATGGAAGTGAGGTTAGGGTATATTGCATACAAACGAGAACCGCTATGGATGATATTCATCTCACCCTAGCAAAAGAGAATAATTAAAATTTCTTTTGCTGGAGTGATATTTTTACTAGCAAAGTCGCACACATGTAAATATTAGCCACTGATTATTGCTGCATCGAAGCTGTGGGAAAAATTCTGCTGGATATAGGAATCCGTAGCTTTGGCTTAGTTGTAGTTATATTGGCATTAGCAGTAGAAGAGTTATTGATTGCCTCAGAGATGATAGCTGGTTTGTTATTAGTAGAATTGGCAGAATCACTCAATGGGATAGCCGGAGATGAATTTGAAGATATGGAGCTAATATTTTCAGTATTTTGACTGTTGGGCTTTACCGGAGTTTGACCTTGACATGGAGTAATGATGAAAGTCGAAGTTGTTCCTAATGCTAGTATGAGCAAACGATAAAAATATTGTTGCATAGAGAGAGATTGGCAAAATGGTTGGTAAATATTCAAAGTTTCAAGAAGTTGTGCTTGTTCTTAGTTATCAATAAAACCGTAGCTTCACCATATAAATCATGGTATTTCTATCTAATCAAACCTAAAAGTCAGGTTTGATTGGATAATTACTAGCACTTGTTAGGACATTAATTAGCTAAAAAGACTGGAGCGTACCCAATCAAATCCCTTATAAATTAAGGGTAATGGAAATGTAATTTTCTCTTTAATCAAAAGAGAGCAGTCATTTTTAAACTGCTGAATCAGTCTGATAGAGAGTTAGCAAGTAGATACATCTGGAATAGCTGACGTTTTTGTTCATCAACTAAGCCAGCACAACCATTAATACTTTAGTTATATTTAGCTTGTTAATAAAAGAGAAAAAATACTGATTTTTTTAAAAAGCTAGTTTATAGGAAATCAACTTTTAAATCACATATTTAAGTAACTAAAGTAGGAAATAAGTAGGCAGGCACAAATAAATATAACTATGTAACAAAAAGTAAAAGCGGTGAAAACCTTGTGATTGCTTCACTCCACTTCGTTGCGTTCGCAATGACATAGTTATAAATTTTCTCACCCACCTACTTATATAAACTTTTAATAAAACCTGAGCTTTATGAAGTAGCTTCTGTAATAAATACGTGTATACGTTCAGTAATAGATACTAATCGTTTATCTCTAGAACTCCTAAAGCAGCATCCCGTTCGGATCGGACGAATCAGCCAGCAATAAAGTGATAATTTTTTGATCTATCTTATGTCGATATTTTAAGGTTTACTATCCCACCTGAAACTTTCAGAGCATCTGGAGATTCTTACAAGTTAGACTAGATTTCTCTAGTTAGTAATGGCGACACCCACGCCCTATTTGTCTGAAAATATATGAAATTTAGAACCTTCAAATATCCTTTCGCACTCATGCTAATCGGCTTCAGTTTTTTGCAGACAGCTGATGCTCAAACTCCTGTAGCTGAAATTTCCAAGCTATCTCAAGAAGTTTCTGTACTTCGGAAACAAGGCCCAAGCGGGTTACAAGTATTTCTCAAATCACATGCTAATACGTTAAGTATCAATTCTTCAGATGCAGCCGTACCTTCCCCTGCACTGCGGGTAGCTTTAGATGAACTCTGCCAACAACGAGACTGTTACGCCTCTCGTTTGTACTGGTACACTGATATAGAGCAAGCCAAGGCGGCTGCTAGAACCAGTGGTAAACCTATTTTATCTCTGCGGTTGCTAGGTAGGCTGGATCAGGATTTGAGTTGTGCTAATAGTAGGTTCTTCAGGGTAGCGCTGTATCCAAATAGTGAAATTTCTAAACTGCTTCAAGACCGCTTCATTTTACACTGGCAATCAGTGCGCCCTGTACCCAAAGTAACTATTGATTTTGGCGACGGACGCAAGTTGGAGCGGACGATTACAGGCAATAGCATTCACTATATATTGGATGCATCGGGTCGTCCAATTGATGCAATTCCAGGGTTATATAGTCCGAAAGCATTTTTGCGTCAGTTACAGCAGGCTGAAGTAGCGGTAAAAAATTATAGTAAACTGACACCAAGCGATCGCGAGGCTTATTTAAGAAAATACCACAGCGATCGCCTGAATTCTATCCAAGCCCAATGGGTTGCAGATTTATCCCGCCTGGGTATCCAGTCTCCCCCTCAGTTGGTAAAAATTCCTAGCAATCCCAGTCAGCCACCGACAGCAGAAATAGCAAGTTCTCTAGCAGTTTCTAAGATGAGAGTTGAAACGCCAATGCTGAGTGCTTTCCAGTCTGATGCTGAACGGAATCAGAACGCCTTAGCTAAAATTACCGACCAGGAAGCTTGGAACAAAATCGCTCAACTCTATGCCGTTGATGTCAAGCTAGACCAAAACAGCATCTCTTTAATCAGAGCTAAAAGGTCTCACTCTGTCAACACTCAAGAAGATAATTTGCCGATAATAGTGAAAAAATTTGAAACCACAATGGCTTTAGATACAGTTAGAAATGAATATATGCTACACAACCAAATTCATCAATGGTTTATCCAAGGTAAGCAAACAAGGAGTGTGGAAGCCCTAAATGAGCAAGTATACGCCCAACTATTTTTAACTCCTAGTTCTGACCCTTGGTTGGGGCTTTTCCCCAGCGACAGTTACAGCGCCATTGATAATGATGGCATCCGTTAAGCTAATACCGGATATTTCAGGTATTTAGAGGTTGTTTGAAAAGTGTTTGGCTGTTAGATTTAAGCACTTCTAGATCCCCTAACCCCCTTAAAAAGGGAGAACCGGAATCAAAGTCACCCAATTTACCGAGGGATTTCGAGGGATCTAGGACATTTTGATACCGATAAAGAGACTTTTAAAACATCCATTTAGACCACAACTCAGACAGTGCAGTTAAATTACTTGAAAAGCGCTGCAAATTGAAGTAGATAAAAAGGAGTGACGAGATTTTATCGTATTGACACCTCACCCATCACTCCTTAGGGATTTCCAAGTAAAAAAATATTCCGTCGCAGAGGGACAAGGGGGACAAGGAAGACAAGGGAGACAAGGAAGAAAGAAGTCTAGTTGAGTAGACAAATTGAATAATTTCTTTTTTGGAGTTCCCTTATGACTTATATCAAGTCCGCTTAATCACTTACGATATGTCATTGCGAGTGAAACGGAGTGGAACGAAGCAATCGCTGCGGACTCTGCGATTACTTCACTTCGCTATCGCTGCGTTCGTAATGACAAGTATTTATCCAAACATGATATAACCCCCTTTTTAAGAGGTCGCCATAGGCGGGGGATTTTATCCAAACCGGATTGATTGTTTTCTGACTATTGAAGGTTGAGCATTATCTCATTCAGATAAACTTTATAAAAATTGCATTTTAAAGATTACCTAAATACCTTAAGAAAACTTGCCTTTTGAGGAGCTATTTATAAAGTACAAATAAAAATTATTATCGGGTGTGTTAAGTGCATATTTTTATATGAGCGCCTAACGCACCATGTTATATAGCAATGCTTAGGCTAAAGCCGTAATCCACTCTAACTTAAGATTTACTTTATAAATGGTATCTGAGGAGCGATCGCATCTTTTTTATTAGTGCTTCTAACTCTGCCAGTATTTGAGCTTCCTTCACTTGCTGCAAATCTCAACCTCCTGGCTGTAAGGTTATTAAAATACAGAGGTAAAATTAAAATGGTCTAGATGGCGTTCCCTGATTCTTGCCTCTACCCTTATAGCAAGATTTATTTTCTCCAAACTCTTGCTGTCTTGGTGGGTAAGGATTAACATAATCTGTGGAAACAAGCGATATATCCTCAACCCAACTGTGACTCAAGACAATTACCTGCTAGGGTCAGAAATCAGCACAGACTATACTATAGACAATTTACCCAAGACTCTTTCTCACTTATAAAATCAGAGGTATCAATGATTATAACTAATTTTAGCAAACAAAGAAATGAATTTAAAGAACCGAAAGTACTCAAAACTAAACCACATTGGCAAGGGCAAAATTTGACTGATACTACAGTCAAAAGTAAAGATCCCAAAATCCAAGATCCTTCACCTGATAGTTCTATTGTCAATAGCTTGAATCGTGGTCGAATTGCAATTTTTATTGATGGTTTAAACCTATTTCATACAGCTTTGCAACTCGGTATAGAAATTGACTACGTTAAATTGCTATGTCATTTAACCAATGGTTCAAGACTTTTGCGTGCTTTTTTCTATACTGGGGTTGATATCAGCAATGAAAAGCAACAGGGTTTTTTATTGTGGATGCGTCGTAATGGCTATCGTGTAGTCGCTAAAGATATCATGCAACCAGCAGAGAATTTCAAAAAATCAAATCTGAACGTAGAAATTGCTGTAGATATGATCACTTTAGCTCCCTATTATGATACTGCGGTTTTAGTCAGTGGGGATGGAGATTTAGCTTATGCTGTGAATGCTGTTAGCAGAATGGGGGTGCGGGTGGAAGTGGTCAGTCTCCAAACTACTACTAGTGAAAGCTTGATTGATGTTGCTGACTGCTTCATTGACCTCGATAGTATTAAAACATACATTCAAAAAGATTCTCATCTTGGCTATAGTTATCGCACGCCGTCAAATTCAAACCTTTAATCCACTCTGGCGGAAGTTTGCTTACTTTTAACAAGGGGATTTTGCCCCTTGTTTGCCCTTTATTTGCCCCAAGTCTGATTATTAATTGAAATGGATATTTTAATAGTTGAAGATGAACCAGAAATTGCTCATTTAATTGAACTATCTTTAGAAAAAGAAGGTTTTTTTTGTCGCACTAGCCGCGATGGGATCAATGCTTTGCGGATGTTTCAGGAGCAACCACCCGATCTAATCATTCTAGATTTAATGATTCCTGGTTTGGATGGATTGGAAGTTTGTGCCCGAATTCGCCAGAAACCAGGTGCAAAAGATCCTTATATTTTAATGCTTACGGCTAAAGGTGAGGAAATCGATCGCGTGATTGGTCTATCTACTGGTGCTGATGATTACATGGTAAAACCCTTTAGCCCTAGAGAATTGGTAGCTAGAGTCCGGGCACTATTGCGGCGTAGTCTCCGCCAAGGGGGACAACATCAAGTCAATCGTACCCAACACTTTATCGTCGATGTAGATCAGCGCACTGCTAGCCGTCAGATGAATTCTCAGCAACCAGAAATTTTGGACTTAACTACCTTAGAATTTAACTTGCTAACCACCTTTGTCAGCAATCCCGGTCGAGTTTGGAACCGCACTCAACTAATTGATAAACTTTGGGGAGATAACTTTTTTGGCGATGAACGAGTGGTTGATACTCATGTAGCTCGGTTGCGAAAAAAGATTGAGCCTGATTCGGCAAATCCTACTTTTATTAAAACTGTTGTTGGTGTGGGCTATAAATTTGAAGATCCTCCGGTAGCGTAAATATTATGAAAATGGGGCTGAGAACGCGCCTATTTTTCTCGCACTTAGTAGTAATGATTGTGGGGGTAGCTAGTCTGGTGAGCATCAGCAAAATCTCTTCCCCCCGCTTGTTTGTACTGCATTTGGAACGATTAGAAAATCAGGGGTTTGACTTAATTGATGTTCGGACTGAATTGGTTACAGGATTTGAACTTGCTTGGCAGCGAAGCACTATTTGGTCAGTCTTAGTCGGCACTACCGCCGCCGGAGGATTGAGTTATTGGGTGTCCAGACGGATTATGCAGCGCTTGACAGAAATGGAACAAATCACCCAAAAATTTGCTGCTGGTCAGATGGATGCACGATTACCTATGTCTGATATTCCAGAACTGAATGGACTGGGTGCTAGTTTCAACCGGATGGCAGCCAGTTTAGAAGGGGTGGAAGCGCGGCGGCGAGAGGTGATTGGAGATATGACCCATGAATTACGGACACCGTTAACAGTGGTGCGCGGTTACTTGGAAGAACTGGCTGATGGAGAAATTGAAGCATCTCCTGAAATTTATCGACGTTTAGCTAAAGAAACTAGGCGCTTAGAGCGGTTGGTGAACGATTTACAAGAACTGTCTAAGGCAGAAGCTGGTTATCTACCAATTAATATCCAACGGGTAAATCTGCGTCCGTTGTTAGAGTCATTAGTGGAAAAATTCACCGATCAACTGTTAGAAGATGGGCCAGTTTTGCTCTTACAATGTCCATCAGTGCTACCTCCTGTATTGGCGGATATTGACCGCACAGAACAAGTGCTGGTTAATCTGCTGGGTAATGCAGTGCGTTACACTAACGAAGGTTCAATTACGATTCGTGTTGGAACTGAAGCTTCTCTTCTCTGGATTGCGGTTATAGATACAGGCATTGGTATCGCTCCAGAAAATTTGCCTCATGTGTTTGAGCGTTTTTGGCGAGCCGACCAATCGCGCGATCGCCATTCGGGAGGGACAGGGATTGGCTTAACTATTTCCCATCGTTTGATTGAACTACAAGGCGGTCAAACTCAGGTAGAAAGCGAGTTAGGAGTTGGCAGTACATTTCGATTTTTTCTGCCTTTGGCTTAAATTTGAGTCAAAACCCTTGAGATACAAGGCATTGACACAAGGTAGTCACGGTTGTGTCATACCCAATTGTTAACTTAAAAATATACAAAATTTAATCCGCTTGGCGTTAGTAATCTTTTGCGCCGCTTGCTCCCCCCAAACCCCCCTTTTCTAGGGGGGCTTTATTCCCTCCTTAAAAAGGGTGGTAGAGAGGATGAAGCCTTAACTAAAGCGGATTAATCCAAAATCTGGTTTTTTTAATGGGTGTCGAGATTTTGGAATTGTATGGAATATAAAGTTTATTTGGCATTTGGGTAGAATTGTGTATGTCTACTTTTGTTCTGGCTGCTTTTTTGGTTAGTTTACTCAGCGTTTCGGGTTACGCTGCGATCGCCTACTTGTTCCCTCAAAATCGCTCCCAAGACTGACCAAATAACGATATCTTGCTATTTTCAGTTTACGATTGCGATCGCAAAGCCGTCGTATCCTTTAGTGCCCACAGTCTGGATTGCTGTAGCGCTGACGCGTGGTTCAGAGGCAAGCAGTTCGTTGAAGCGACGCACCCCTTGAACGCTAGGATCGCTGCTGCTTTGATCGACCACCGCTCCGTTACGCACGACATTATCGGCGACGATCAGGCTGCCGGCACGAGAAAGCTTGAGCGCCCATCTTAAGTAATCTGGATTGTTTGGCTTGTCGGCATCAATGAAGATTAGGTCAAATGGACTGTTACCCTCGGCGGCAATCTGTGGCAGTGTAGAGAGTGCCTGTCCAAGGCGGAGGTCAACGATATGGGATAAACCAGCGTGGGCGATGTTAGTGCGGGCGATTTCGGCGTGCTTTGGGTCAGCCTCCAGCGTAATCAGACGGCCATCGCTAGGTAGCGCCCGCGCCAGCCAGATGGTACTGTAGCCACCCAACGTGCCAATCTCCAGGATGGTTCGCGCCCTTTGGATTTGCGCTAACAGCAGCAGCAGTTTGCCCTGGTTTGGCGAAACGTTGTGCGGTGGCAGTCCGGCGGCGGCACTGGTCTGGAGAGCCGCATCCAGCGCGGGATCGGGTGGTACAAGCAGGTCGGTGAAGTAACTATCAACCGCAGTCCATTGCTCTTGAGTCATAGATTGTCACTTTTTACATTAGGTGTCGGAAATTGCTTCATTGGAGAGGATTGTAATGATTTCATCCAAGGGGCGATCGCTATTTGATTCTTCTAGTGTTTCCTTACCCAAAGAGGTTTCTTTCACCAAGCGGTAAACGTCGGCTGCTCCGTGAAAAATGCGCTCAGTCAGACCTAAATCTTTAAAGGTTTCTGCAATCTCTTCCATTTCTCCTACCCAACGATGCGCTTTTGGTGTCATCGCTGGAATGGAGCGGGTTAATATGCTAGCAAGTTCCTTTTGGCTATTAGATATTTCATCCCATAGTTCCTTATCCAAGCCTAAACGATGGGCTGCAATCAGCAATTCTGTGCTAATTGCTGTAAGTCCTTTTGTCAGGGCTGCGTATGACATTTTTAACCCCGAAGCCTGACCAATTTCATCGCCAATTATCCGCACATCTAAGCCACAATCTCCCAGTTGTTGGAGTTGATGTGCTTGTTTTCCTGAAGTGTATATGCGGGTACGATTGGGAATTCGTGGTGGCGGGCCAATGATTGATGCATCTACGAATGTTCCGCCAACTGATTCGATGAGTTGGGCGATATTTATGACTTTTTGGGGTGCGATCGCATTACAGTCAACATAGAGGATCTGTTTACCAACATTGCCGATCGCCTCAGCTACAAGATTCGCTGCTTCGGTGGCGGCTGCGGGGACTAGAACTGATAAAATTACATCAGATTCAATTACTAGTTGTGTAAGGGAACCTACATCTTGAATATTGGCTGCGGCTGCTAATTGCCGAGTTCGTTCGCTGCGATTGTCTAGAGCAGCAATAGTTTTCAATCCATTTTGATTGAGAACAGCTGCGATCGCCTGCCCCATATCACCTGGGCTTAAAATACCAATAGTTTGGATAGGCATAGAAAGTTTTATATTTTTTTGTGGCTGATATCAAGTCCGCTTAATCACTTACGATATGTCATTGCGAGTGAAACGGAGTGGAACGAAGCAATCGCTGCGGACTCTGCGATTACTTCACTTCGCTATCGCTGCGTTCGTAATGACAAGTATTTATNATACCAAGTCCGCTTAATCACTTACGATATGTCATTGCGAGTGAAACGGAGTGGAACGAAGCAATCGCTGCGGACTCTGCGATTACTTCACTTCGCTATCGCTGCGTTCGTAATGACAAGTATTTATCCAGACATGATATGATATCAAGTCCGCTTAATCACTTACGATATGTCATTGCGAGTGAAACGGAGTGAAACGAAGCAATCGCTGCGGACTCTGCGATTACTTCACTTCGCTATCGCTGCGTTCGTAATGACAAGTATTTATCCAGACATGATATGACAAGTTGATTCAGGTAGTTGAGTTTTCAATAAAATACGATATATTTATGTAGATGTCGTATTTAAATCAAACCACGGATAAGCTTAACAAGCAAGCTATTTACTGAGAAGCAGTAAGAGGTTGAATGAACAAGTATTTCACTGTGATTTTAGGACTTTTAGATCCCCCCTAACCCCCGTTAAAAGGGAGGAACCCGGAGTCAAAGTCTCCCAATTTATCGGGGGATTTAGGGGAATCTAAAACTTTTGATACCGACAAGAGGACTTTTCAAACATCCTCTAAGACTTAGTTTCAATCCCTCATAGGATTTTGATGAATTGCAATAAACGACTTCAAACTCTTGTGCAGATACTCAAAGAAGTTTCAATCCCTAATAGGGATTTTGGTGAATTGTAATAAAGAGTTTATTTCCCGACATCTCCCCCAACTGGGGAACATCCCCTTCACCTCTTCATAGCCCACCCAAAATCCCTCTCTACTCACCACTAGAGAGGGATTCGCCGTTTCTAGGTGATTAGCGACAATCAGAGAGGATATTACTGAATTAGAGGGAGATTTTGGAAGTATCGCGTTTGAGACGCTATCACTATATACACTGGGTAGCGTTAAATTTGCTACATTTGTACACTTGACTGTCTTCACTATCCTTGCATCTTTGTCAAGATTTTGAGATATTAAATTTAAATTGAAAAAGTAATTCAGATAGAAACTTATGACAACCGAGCAAGAGCTTCAATCTCTTTTTAATATCTTAGATAGCGATCGAGATGGCAAAGTCTCCATTAACGATCTTTTTTTAAGTCCTGGCTTAAGTGCAATCATCTCATCAGAAACAAATACGACTAGTCCCCAGGAATTACTAGTAAATTATGATTCAGACAAAGACGGTAGTATTACTTTTGAAGAGTTAAAGGAAGCAGTTGATAAAGCAAATAATTTAAACTAGGAGTCAAAAGAAAGGGTATTAATACCCCATAAATCCCTTTCTACACTCCAGTAGAGAGGGATTCGCCTTTTATAGGTCACAATAGGGATTTTGATGAATTGCAATTCTAATGTTGTATCTGCGGCTAATACATTATAAGAAGGGTTTCAATCCCTAATTAGGGATTTTGATGAATTGCAATTCCATGTGCATTAATGTCCCAAGTCTTGAGATACTGTTTCAATCCCTAATAGGGATTTTGATGAATTGCAATTTTACGAGTATGGAATAGGCTTCGTAGCTGGGAAGTTTCAATCCCTAATAGGGATTTTGATGAATTGCAATTCGCCATTTTTCCACACCTTAAACTCAAATATTCGTTTCAATCCCTAATAGGGATTTTGATGAATTGCAATCTCTAGTTAAATCAGCATAATTAATGGCTACTTGTTTCAATCCCTAATAGGGATTTTGATGAATTGCAATCTGTATTTAGTGGCAGCAAACAACAACAGAAAATTGTTTCAATCCCTAATAGGGATTTTGATGAATTGCAATTTGATTTTGCATTCTCATTTTGTTGCCACTCAAAAGCAAGCTGGTTTCAATCCCTAATAGGGATTTTGATGAATTGCAATTGGTCAGTTCTTCAGGAGTGAGAATTTTTTTGTTTCAATCCCTAATAGGGATTTTGATGAATTGCAATGATGAAGAATTTGTGCAAGTTGGGGTTGACAAGAACGTTTCAATCCCTAATAGGGATTTTGATGAATTGCAATGGCGGAAGCCGCAAAGCTAGGCTGTATTTAGTTTTCAAGGTGCAGTTGCGCGGTTCTTGAGCAATCATAGCATTAGAGAATTCGTTTGGAAAGAGTGCCAGGAAAATTTAAAGGCTGAAACCCACTTTTTGTAAGCATTTCAGAGATTGCGCGGATGATAATTGGGCGATGATTGGGTGAAATGTTTGCTGGTGTTGAGATCGAAGCACTTTTTTGGGCTTGTGAAATTTGTACACCTACCCTTCCGCGCATTTGAAATACAGAAACCTAACCAAAAGGGGACTCAGCAAAAAAAATGCCTTCAAACCCTATAATACTGTTCGCCGCAATTCTGGAAAAACCTTAGACACCTTATTCAACACATAATCGCCGTAAGTTCCGCGAAAATCATGAATGTTAGCTTTATCCCAGCGATCGCCTATATTATCATTCGCCACTATATTATCTAATTGAATCGGCTTCACTTCTACATCGAAATTGGGATCGAAAAAGAAGGGGAATGAAAGGCGATGATTTTGGGACTGGTTTTGCACCCGGTGAGGTGTAGAACAATACAAACCACCCGTCATTCAGAAGCAATTAATCTAAATTGAGAACCCACAGATTAATTAACTCAGGCTTTAAAAGTGGTTGATTTCAGCACAGCAACACGAATAAGATCGAGTTTGCATAATTAGTTATGCAAACTCGATCTTAGTCTTAGGTAAGTAGGTTGGCTCAAATAAACCTAACTATGTAACGAAATATAAAATTGCCTAAACTCTTGCGATTGCTTCACTTCGCTTCGCTCCGTTCGCAATGACATAGTTATAAATTTTCACACCCACTTACTTAGTAGGCAAAACCACGCTTTGACGCACAGTACGCTTGCGATCGCTTTTACGAATTCCTCCAGCCATCTGATATTCGTGGCTATTACTACCATATTTATAAGCAATTCCACGCAATATTTTTTCAGAATAGTCTGCCAAATCTTCTTCATTTTCTACGATTTGGGTCAGTAAGATATCGATAGTAGAAAGGGTGGTATTGTATTCTTCAAGAGATTTTCGGAGGCTTTCAATTTTGTCAGTATAATCTTTAACTGTCAAACCCTCGCCTACATCTAGAGTTGGATTGATAGACTTAATGCTTGCTAGACGTATCCCAGCTTTGCTGAGAACACGTGAACTGCGTTTTGGTCTTGCCATAATTAATACTCACTTTTTACATTTCTCATAACTCCATACTGAACAATTGTTTAAAAGGTTGTCATACGTAAAATTGTTGATTTTTAAAAAAACTAAAATTTAATTAATTTACAGCAGTTTCTACGTATTTAAACTACATCTCTTGTTGGATAGGCATTTCCAGCCATAGGTGTCAACTTAAGCCCAAGCAAATGGAATTCCTTATGGCACACTGCATGTAGCTTGCTTTGACCTAGTAGTACGCGGCTACACAAGTCTAGTCCGCTTCCTCGGACTAAGTAAAGAAAAATTAAGAGGATGTTTGAAAAGTCCTCTTGTGGGTATGAAAAGTTTTAGATCCCCCTAAGTCCCCCTTAAAAAGGGGGACTTTGATTCCGGTTCCTCCCTTTTTAAGGGGGGTTAGGGGGGATCTAAAAGTGCCGAAAATCACAGTGAAATACTTGTTCGTTCAACCTCTAAGGGACTTCAAAAAAATAAAATATACAGTAGGGTGTGTTAGGTGAAAGCCGTAACGCACCGAGATATCTGGCGGTGCGTTACGCTGTCGCTAACGCACCCTACAAAATTGGATATTTTTTTAATTGGAAGTCCCTAAGGGTTTGAAACCCACAGAGGTGGGTAAAGTTTAGTGTAGACACGGTTTCTAACCGCCCTTTTAAGTAGGCAGGCATAAATAAATATAACTATGTAACGAAAAGTCAAAGCGGTGAAAACCTTGTGATTGCTTCACTCCACTTCGTTGCGTTTCTTTGATCGTCAAGCCAGTATCAATGAATGGAAGTGAAAACCTTGTGATTGCTTCACTCCACTTCGTTGCGTTCGCAATGATATAGTTCTAAATTTTCTCACCCACCTACTTAGTATTAAGTTTACACAAATAGAAATTCTTTATAACGTCAAGGCAAAAGCTGCTACAGACTGCGCGAAACACGGAAATGTGAAGGCGGAAGCTGCTACAGGGAAGGCGGAAGCTGCTACAGGGAAGGCGGAAGCTGCTACAGGGAAGGCCGAAGCTGCTACAGGGAAGGCGGAAGTTGCTACAGGGAAGGCGGAAGCTGCTACAGGGAAGGCGGAAGTTGCTACAGGGAAGACAAAACAAAAAAACGTCAACCCTGAAGGCGTAGTTTTGCATAAGTCCTATTTATTTATCGCTAAAATCAAAACAAACTGGAAAACTGGCGGCTACTTGTCAAAATGGCTGATAGCGGACTGAAAAACTAAAGCCATTATCTTGTAGCGAAGTACCGCGATCGCTTGTTCCCATAAATGGTATACCATAATCTGCACGCAATACTAAACCATTTAAAGGTTGCCAGTTTAAACCTAAACCCAGACTAGCAATGGTTTGTGAGTCTGCATTAATACCGCGATTGTTCCAAGCTGTGCCGATGTCAACGAATGGTATTAGCTGTAAAGTTTGCACATTTGATGTCAGGGGAATACGAACTTCCACACCTCCAACTACCCCATTGTCAGCAACAATTTGGTTTTGACGATAACCGCGCACTGTATCCACTCCGCCAATGCTAATTTTTTCTAGCGACAGTAAGGAATCAGGAGTGAGTTGAGTGTTAACTTTAGCCAACATCAAGATGCGGGGAGATAGCCGTTGCACCCATTGAAATTGTCCCACCCAGGAAAAAAAACGCCCATCAGTACCACTATCATTAACGGTTGCATCAAAACCACCAATCCCAAAACTAAATTGCGATCGCGCCGCTAAAACACTGTTAGCATTACGTTGTAACCAATCTTGGGAAAAGCGAATTACCGTAGCTTTTGATTTTCCATTTTCCGGCCCTTCAGTAAAAGAAAAGGGGATATCATTAAGAATGAAGGTTTGGCTACGTCGTAAATCAAATGCTAAACCGAGAGCAAATTCGTTGTTTGGGGTGTGAGTTAGCGGTTGACGCACGTTAAAAGAAAGGGTTTCGGCTTCGCTGCGGATATCTAAATCGCTAAATTTGCTTTCAATAATCCGGCTACCACTGTTACTGTAGCGAACACCAATGGTTCCATCTAGGGCGTTAAAGGGAATAGAATAATTAATATTGTAAATGTCTAAACCTTCACTAGCAGCATATTCAGCATTAAATTTATCCCCAAACCCTAACAAATTATCGTGAGCAATAAAAACAGTCCCTTGTTCTGAACCAACGCTAGGCGATTGGTCATTTGCAAATATTACCCCAGCGTGAAATGCTGGCGATTCGGTAATTGTCACCTGTAAAATATTGTTACCTGGGGTGCTACCTGCGGTTAACTCAGCATTGACTCGTTTAATAGCAGGGTCAAGTTGTAATAATTGCAATGCTTCTTCAAGGCGTTTTTGATTTAAAGGCTTACCCGCCAATCGCGCAATCCGGGAACGCACGTATGCAGTTTGCAATCTTTTTAACCCTAAAATAGAAATTCCTTCAAGTTCGCCTTCCACAACTTGAATTTGCACAACACCGCTAGCAATATCTTGATTGTTGGGAATAAATGCACCACTGCTAATATAGCCATTATCAACATAGAGTTTGGTGATTTGCGATCGCAGTTGCAATAACTGCTCAAATGTGATGTCTTTATTTTCTAAGGGCTGTTTTAACTTGATGATTTCATCTTTTAATACAGAATAGCCTGTGACTTGGATTTCTTTGACATGAAAACTTTCGCCACTAGGAAAAGTAGTATCGGGTAAATTTTCTGGTTGGGGTGATGGGAGTATGGGGATATTTTGTGCAGGTGGCGTGGGAGGAATACTTGGTGATGGTAATGGTTGAGGAATAGTTTCTTCTACTTTCCCTGGAATATTAGGGGGAATTATTACTCCAGATGGGGGCGTAGATTGGGCAAATACTGCAAGTGGAGTGATGCTGATACAAGAAAATGAAATGAAAAAAAGCTGTTTAAAGCGGAGGGAGAAACCCATTGTTTATCTATTATTTATAAAGTTCATCATTTATCATTGGTAAGGATTTTAGATGTATTTACGCTTCGTAACATACCTCTATTTATTCCCACCAACTGACTTAGCAGCCGCATTAATAATTAGATATTTAACAATTATTATTACTTAATTAAAATACCATAATAGTTTGCTTGATGATTGCACTTTTCTGCAACCATTAAGAGCAGATTTGGTCATTCTAGTATTTATGACTTACGCATTAATAAGTAAAATAATGAGTAAAGCAAAAAAAATTATGCGGGAGCGTAAACGCTGACTTATCAGTTCGCTAAGGGACTTCCAAAAAATAAAATATACAGTAGGGTGTGTTAGGCGAAAGCCGTAACGCACCGAGATATCTGGCGGTGCGTTACGCTGTCGCTAACGCACCCTACAAAATTGGATATTTTTTTAATTGGAAGTCCCTAATTGCCAGGAGACTTGAAAGACAGATAATTTACGCTATCTTTATTTAGGATTGGGACACTATACTTTCCACATCTACAGCCGAACATTGTCGGAGATCGTCGCAAGTATACGCTATTACTGAGCCATCAGGCTCAACAGAAAACAAAAAATTATCAGCAGCATAAGTAGGGTGTCTTCTGGAAGTTCCTGGATAAACAGGGTTATATCCCAATAAAACTAAACCTTGAGGAGAAGACTTGAGGCTAATTTCCTGGTCTACAACCTGCCTTTGATTTATTGTAGAGTCAAAATATCTAGTTCTCATCATTCCAGAATATCCCTTCATCACCAAGACACTTTGATAGACAACTCCATCAACGCTATATCTAAAACTCCAACTTCCGTAAAGCGGAGAATTTGCATCTACGAGTTGCGCGATCGCATAAGATGAAGATTGAGAAGTATTGGGTGTTTGTGCTAAAATATCTCTGCCATTTGCTGACTTGATACCAAATAATCCAATTCCAGCTACTAAAATTGCAATGGAAGCAGTTTGTTTGAAAGTTGGTAATGTCAGAGATTTTGCTAAAAGTGTGTTAGAAACTAGTTTAGAAAACATAATCAACCTCTCAATCTGAGTTAAAAAAATAACGATACATTCATCAGCAACGGTTGATAAATGGATGATTTTGTTGTTTTTCGATTCATGAACCGTTTCTTTAATACTCAGATTATGGCAAAGCACTAGGTAATGCATTCACCTTTCACGCACATATAAGTGCAGAATTTATCTTGTGCGATCGCATGATAGTGCATACTATTTTGCAGAAAACTGCACACTTTTAAAAACTTCAGTTTTTGATGCTGATTTCTGGTAATTTAAACAATAAAAGCTAAATACCTATTTTCTATATATGAACCCGGTTTGATTGCTGAAAATATACGTAGGATGTGTTAGCGACAGCGTAACGCATCAAACCCGTGATAATAGTGCGTTACGAACTCCGTTCTAACACACTCTACAATACCTAATTTCGTTCAAAAATCAAATAGTAATCCTATATACGTATACACATGAATACCAAAAATAAATATTTTAAAATATTATTCTCAGCGCGTCGGTGGATGCAGATGTTGCTGAAAGTCGGAAGTTTCTGCAAGAGGCTAATTTATTTCGCTACTCAGCAACACCAAAAACCAAATCGGCATCACAAATTTATTAAAGGATTATTTTTGACAACTTTACTGATATGTCTTTTACTTGGACAAGTTGTATCTGCACAAACTCCAAATATCACTTCCCTAGTTGAACAAGGAATTAAAGATTATGAGGCGGGGAATTTTTTTAATGCAATCAAACATTGGCAAGAGGCATTAAATCAAGATAAAAATAATCCGTCAGTTACGGCGGTTGTGAATGAAAATTTGGCGCGTGCTTACCAACAAATAGGAGAAAATAAAACAGCGATCGCATCGCTATCGGCGGCAATTAATGACTATAGTGCGGTAGGAAATATCCAGCAAGTGGGACGCATGAAGTCAGAGCTAGCCCAAGTTTACAGCAATTTGGGACAACCCCGCAAAGCGATCGCACTTTTGTGTGGCAAACTGGTCGATAAGTCGAAAATCCCAGAAAATCAACCGAGTCAAGAAGTAAAATGCACTCCAGAAAGTGCTGCACAAATTGCCACCAAATACAATGATAAAAGCGGTAAAGTTGCAGCTTTGGGAATTCTCGGTGAAGCATATCGCTTAATCGGCGATTACGACCAAGCAATTGAATATTTGCACCTAGCACAACAACTTTATCCAGCTTATGACTTTTTGGTGTTAAATAGTTTGGGTAATGCTCACAAAAGTCGCGCTCAATTGCGAGAGTTACAAGCCGATTCTGCAAATAAAGCTGGTATTACTAGTAAAGAAAATGAATTTACGAAAAAGTCTCTAGAAGACTATAACTACGCTCACGAATATTTTCAGAAAAGTACACAACTCGCCAGCGACCAAAAACAAACTTTAGCTAAGATGCGAGGATTGTTAAATTTAATTCAGTTAGCTTCCCAGACCAATAGAAGCAAAGTTATGAACGATCGGGAATTTAACAAAACTGTTGACGATGCTTTAAAGGTTCTTGAAATTCTACCCGATTCAGCAACAAAAGTCTATGGAGCAATTGATTTAGCATACTTGCAGTCAGATGCTAAGGGAACTTCGCCTTTTACTTACTGTCCAAATAGCCGGATTTTACCCGATGCCGATGTATTAAGTTTGCTACACAAATCAGTAGCGACTAGTAAAAATTTACAAGATAATCGCCTACTTTCTTATTCTAACGGCGCTTTGGGTCATTTCTGGGAATGCGAACCAAAGAAGGAAACAGAAGCATTAAAATATACTCAAACTGCAATAGTCGCAGCAGATAATAAGTTGAGTGCAAAAGATAGCTTGTATTTGTGGGAATGGCAAGCCGGACGGATTTTAGATAAACAGAATCGAAAAGAAGAAGCGATCGCATCTTATCAACGAGCATTTGATACCCTAGAAGATATCCGCAGCGATATCTTAACCGCCGAAAGGGATGTACAGTTTGACTTCCGCGATGTTGTGCGACCATTGTATCGGACATTGGCACAGTCGCGGCTCGATTTGCTTGCAGTTGGTGCGATTGCAGATGAACGACGCGCCAAGGAATTATCAGAAGTAGTTAAAACCATTGATGCTTTGAAATTAGCAGAATTACAAAATTATTTTGGCAATGATTGTATTTTAAGTGCCTTGAATCCCAAACCAGTGGGAGAACTCCTTAAGGATAATAGTGTAGCGTTTCAGAATACTGGGTTTTTGAGTTCCATAATTTTAGAGGGCAAAACCGGGATATTATTGCAGTTACCCAATCAGGCAACTAAATTTAAATTGATTGAAGATTCCAATCAACAAGATACAAACAAAATAGTTAGCAGCGACACACTACAGAAAAAAATTGCCGAGTTTCGCACAGGACTAGTTAAAGGAGAAGAACTAATTAACTACGATACAACAACTGCGGCACAGCTTTATGATTGGATAATTCGCCCCTTTGCCGAGGATATCAAACCAGAGAAAATCAAAACCCTAGTATTTATTCAGGATGGGTTTTTGCGTAGTGTACCAATGGCAGCCCTTTATGACAACCAAGAACACAAATATTTAGTCGAAACTTATGCCATTGCAACAACCCCCAGTTTACGACTTAGCACACCCAAAGCAAGCGATCGCAGTACGCAAAAGGCGTTAATTTTGGGTTTGACGGAAACAGCCACAATCGACGGGAAGATTTTTGATGCGCTTTCTGCTGTTCCTGATGAAATTAGTGCAATTAAAGGTATATTTCCTAGTCATACCGACTTGATTGATGAAAACTTTTTTCCCGAAAGCTTTCAAAAAACACTTGACAAAAGCACATATCCGATTGTTCACATAGCTAGTCACGCTCAATTTGGGATCATTCCTGAAGACACCTTTATTGTCACAGGCAAAAACCAAAAACTTACCATCGGCCAATTAGAAAACTCACTACGAAACCTCAACAGCAAATCGGATAGCGTCGAACTACTGACATTGACTGCATGTGAAACTGCATTTGGTGACGATCGCGCTACACTAGGGTTAGCTGGAGTTGCCTTGCAAGTTGGGGTTAAAAGTGCGATCGCATCTTTGTGGAGTGTCACAGATGAATCAACATCGGAATTAGTCAAAGCATTTTACACCAACTACCGCAACGCTGGCATGAGTATTGCGGAAGCATTGCAACAAGCCCAAATTAGAATGATTCATGCTAAGAAATTACCGCCATCCGAAATAAATCACAGCTATGACAATCCTGCGTATTGGGCACCAATGATTGCGATCGGTAATTGGCTTTAAAAGTCACACATCTCCTCACTGACATTCTCGACTGAGTACCAACTGTCCATTAGCCAGTCGATAAAGCCCTTGTGGTTCAATAATGCGATCGCCTTTTTTCCAAGTGCGGGATGTTGGTTGAACGTTACGCACTTCACCAGTTGAATATACTGAAATTAATCCATTCCCTGGACTATTACGTAAAGCACCAGAACCAGTGATGAAGAATGTACCCCCTTCCTTGGAACTGCGGGAAACGCAACTATTGGCGATGAGTGCATTAGTGTCGATGACATTTGGAAATGCTCCAGTGAAGCTATTTTGAATAGAATTGGTATCGGGTGCGTTAATATTTGTGATACCGGAAACGCCTAATTGCGAACTTGCAGTAATATCGCTTTTCTCGGTTGGCTTTGTCCGCGACTCGATACCGAAAATACCCTGCGAGTTGATTTGAACGTTTCCACCAGTTCCGGTGTATGCATTTGCGCTGATGTCGCTGTTTTCTTTAGGGATGGCGACGATGAATTTAGAGTTGATATTGATGTTACCGCCATTGCCACCTGCTTCTGCCCTACCTGCGGTGGTTGAAATTAAACCGCCATCGCGCAACAGTAATAAATCAGCGATATTGAGGTTTATGTCACCACCATTACCTGCATTTGTTGAAGAAGCGATCGCACTACTTTTTCCCAGAATTTCCAGAAAATTAGCATTAATTTTAATGTTTCCAGCGTCACCCGTACCGAGGCTGCCAGAGATAATTTGAGCATTTTCATGTATATCAAGATTATTGGTAGTAATATCTATATCACCACCTTTACCGTTAGCACCTTCGTAAACTGATGATGTTATACCAGTGAATGACTTACTATCTAAAGCGCGTAAATCAATTTGCTCGGCATTAATCGTAATATTTCCGGCATTACCTTGATTGAATGAGGATGTTTGAAATACACATGGGGTATGCTAACGAAATCTAAATAAAGCACCCTGCATTAAACAAAAATTGCAACCCAGAACCCCAACTTTTTAAATAAGTCGGGGATCTAAATCATCATTTCTATTCTTCCACTTTTTCTAATTAGCGATCGCTGGCAATTTTCTGGAGATATTCGATTCGTTGCTGAGTCTTTTTTTTCTCTGCGTTACTACCCGTGAGTAATTCAGACTGTGCAAGGTCTTTAATTAAAGTTGCCCCAGTCTGACCCAGTTTACCATTACTGGTTGCTTTCAATGCTGCTTCGAGTGCTTCATACCATAGCTCGTTTTCAGCATAATAATTTACGCTTTCGGTAATGCTAGTAAATTGACTCTTAGCGAGTGATTCAGGATTGATGACAGTAAATTCTGCACGTCTAACAATCGGATTATTTTCGCAGTCAATTGAAATTTGCCATAAATATGTTTTACCCACTGTAAGTTCGGGGTAATCGAGGGGAAGTTTTAGTTTGTTAATTCCGATTATTGTTGGTATTTCTTCAACTTTGCCAATTTGTTTAGGGGTTGCATCTGAATCAAATTCAAACAGCCGGAATTTCACATTTTGGGAACTTGGCATATACCAAACTAACATGGGGCGTGTGGAAGCGGTTTTACCGATAAATGTATGAGGTGCAAGCTGTGTCAGTGGGATACCACCGTTACCTGAACATCCACGCCGGCCACCTGTACGGGAATATCCACTAGCTGGTTTGCGATCGCCTGGTTTAGGATTAAACTCAGCAAATGCTGGAATTGCTGTCATCAGAAAAACCACGCCTACAAGTAAGCTTGTAAGTCTGCGGTTCTTTCGCCAAAATCCCAAATGTTGATAACTCATGGTAGATGTTGTTGATTGTAGGGCGATCTGAAACTTTTAAAACTCTTACTCTTCTTCTATTTTCGTGAGGCAAATCATGATTTAAGAAAATTGCACCTTTATATTCCTCGATATCCTCTTTGAAGTATTTGCCTATTTTAATTGGATATGAATTTTCGATCTATGCAGAAAAGTGTAAATCTACAGACGTGAGCTTACTATAACTGCCTGATATTTATGGTTGGTTTTTTGAGGCTAAATCCCTGTTAGGGACTTCCAAAAAATAAAATATACAGTAGGGTGTGTTAGGCGAAAGCCGTAACGCACCGAGATATCTGGCGGTGCGTTACGCTGTCGCTAACGCACCCTACAAAATTGGATATTTTTTTAATTGGAAGTCCCTAGTGTCATATCCGCTACAGTTACCAAAACTGCAACGGTTATGAAATTCCAGGCTGCTCAAGACTATTCTAGGTAAGTGGAAACTTCAAATGTCAGCAACCCTGGTCTAAACAGATAAAGCTTCCACACATCCCACGAGGTTTTGAGCCAATACACAAATTCAGTGTGAGGATTTAGCCATGTCTTACCCGATTCCGTCCAAAATGTGGCAGCGAGTCAGCATTTTAATACTATTGTTATTGATACCGTCAGTAGGAATTGCAATTTTACGTCAGTCTGCTACGGTTGCGGTTCCAGGCAATCAGACACCTTCCAGTTCTACCCCAACATCCTCCATTCTACCCAGTAACCCTGACTATCAAGCACTCCAGGCATTGGTAAAACAGTATAGTTGTGTCGTCTCCATCCAAAATTTTGGCACCCTTCCCATAACCCGGACTGAGTTTGCCACAGTCTTAAATGCCTGTGTGAATCGGAGCAATGAGCTAATAGCGACTGACCCTAAGATAGTTAGCGAAGCGGATATGAAAACTCTGCAACGCTTGCAATCTGAATTTGCACCAGAGTTAGCAACCCTAAGAACTCCGATAGATGAATTGGAAGCTCGTAATCCCATCACTCCTACTCAGACTAACAGAGAACTTAGTCAAGGCGAGTCTACCCGAAAAACTCAACCCTTACCCACGGCCCCACCCTTGAGTATTCCATCTGGCTCATCTCTCCAGGATCGAGTTGTTAACCGCCCTGCAAGCCCTAGACTCCAAGGTGGTAGCACTATTGGAAGGATTGCCCCTGAGCCACAAACCGATAGCAGATTCAATACAGAGAACTACAACCCGATTGAGGATAATCCCTTTCATCGTGTCAGTAATGACCCCCTTTCCACTTTTTCCATTGATGTAGATACAGCATCCTACAGCAACGTGCGACGGTTTATTACTCAAGGAGAATTACCACCCAAGGATGCAGTCCGAATTGAAGAACTGATCAACTATTTTACCTACAATTATCCCCAACCAAAAAGCGATGCCTACGGCGGGCAAAGCCAACGCCCTTTTTCTGTAACCACTGAAGTTGCCGCTGCTCCCTGGAATCCTCAACACAAGCTGGTACAAGTGGGTTTGCAAGGTAAACGCCTAGAAAGTGAAACCTTACCACCCAGCAACCTAGTATTTCTGATTGATGTCTCCGGTTCTATGGATGACCCCAATAAATTACCCTTGGTGCAACAGTCACTGAAATTGCTGGTAAATAAACTGCGTCCTGAAGATCGGGTAAGTTTGGTAGTCTATGCCGGGAATGCTGGAGTGGTGTTACCTGCTACACCTGGTAGTCAGAAATCCAAAATTCTGGCAGCGATTGACCGCTTGGAGGCTGGAGGCTCTACAGCTGGCGGTCAGGGCATTGAACTTGCCTATAAAATAGCCAAACAAAACTTCCTCAAATCTGGTAATAATCGAGTAATTTTAGCCACCGATGGAGACTTCAACGTTGGGGTTTCCAGTGATGGCGAACTGACGCGATTAATTGAACAGAAGCGAGAGCAGGGAATTTTCCTGACGGTGTTGGGATTTGGCACTGGCAATTATAAGGATGGGAAAATGGAACAGTTGGCTGATAAGGGTAACGGCAATTACGCTTACATCGATACCCTATTGGAAGCCAAAAAGGTTTTAGTTAACGATTTGAGAGGAACTCTGTTTACCATTGCCAAAGATGTGAAAATTCAGGTGGAGTTTAATCCGGCGAAAGTTCAGGCATATCGCTTGATTGGTTACGAAAACCGCTTGCTGCAAAATCAGGATTTCAATGACGATAAGAAAGATGCAGGAGATATTGGGGCTGGTCATTCTGTGACAGCGCTTTATGAAATAATTCCTACTGGGACGAAGAGTGATGTGAAACTGCCGGAGGTAGACCCATTGCGGTATCAACGTTCTGGTGAAACTGCGCTCGATGCTGCCGGCAATGAGTTGATGCAGGTGAAACTGCGCTATAAATTGCCCCAAGACAGTACCAGTCAACTAATTACTCAAACCATCCAAGATAATGATTTGAGAAGCGACCAGATACCCTCTACAAACCTGAGATTTGCTGCGGCGGTGGCGACCTTTGGGATGGTGCTGCGTGACTCTGAGTATAAGGGAAATGCTAACTATGATTTGGTGATGAAATTGGCGACTCAAGGGAAGGGGGAAGACCTGGAGGGCTATCGGGGTGAGTTTATTCGTCTGGTGGAGCAATCTAGGGGGTTGATTACGAAGAAATGATTTTGAATTACTTTTGCAGCCTTTTTCAGGTATTTAGACCACAACTTAGATGGGGTAACTAAAATCATAACTAAATACGTTTAAAACGACCTCCAAACACACATTGCAGTATTTATGTCAATGGGTAATATCATGTTTGATTTTTGAAATACACGACTGGCTCCCCTACAAATACTTAGTTTTTTGAACAAAATTAAGTATTTGTAGGGTGCGTTACGCTATCGCTAATGCACCCTACGTATCTGTTCAAAAATAAAATCGGATTTTTATATTAGGGGTTATTATTACCAAGATATTTGGCTTTTAATTCTTCTAATTCTTCATCTATTTTGCTTTTACTAGTAGGCTGAGATGTCGGGGTTGCTGGTTGTATTTTATTTGGTTGAGGTTTGTTGCCACCCAAAAATTGAGTTTTCATTTCCTCTAATTCTCGATCGATTTGACTAGGAGATGGCGATACAAATGCGGGTGGGGAATTAGGTGAAGATTGAGGGATAGGTTTTGGGGCGATCGCTGGCGTGGCTGCGACTTGCGACTGGTGATTTAAGTCTTTGAGAACTTCATCTACTGTTTGATAACGCCGAATGGGAATACTTTCTAGCATCTTGTTGAGAATGCGGCTCAACTGATTACTGATGGGAGTTTTCAAGTATTGCTGCCAAACCCAAGTATCATTGTTGGTATCATAGGAATCAAAGGGCGATCGCTGGGTTAATAAATTAATACAAGTCGCACCCAAACTGTAAATATCGCTGGCGAAAACAGCCCTACCTCTCATTTGCTCAGGGGCAACATATTCAGGACTACCAATACTTGTACCAGTTTTATTTAAGGCAGTGCCAGTGGCAGATTTAGCCGCACCAAAATCTACTAAAACTAGTTTGCGTTGGGCTTCGCCCTTGCCGTAGGCATCGCTCTCCCGTAAAATAATATTTTCTGGTTTAATATCGCGGTGAATTACGTGTCTCGCATGACAAAATTGCAAAACTGACAATAAATCATTTAATAGTTGCCGGATTTGCGTTTCACTAAAAGCACCCTTATGTGCTAATTCTTGGGCTAAGTTGTGCCCGTCGATAAATTCTTGTACAAGATACTGCCGAGCTTCTTGGGTAAAATATGCCAGGAGTTCGGGAATTTGGGGATGTTTGCCCAATTCATCTAACTGCACCGCTTCTTGGTTAAATAACTCTACAGCTTTAGCAAGAGTGTTAGTGCCTTGGGATTGGGGATAAAATTGCTTAATTACGCAGCGTGGTTTTGAGGGTTTATCCTCATCCACAGCTAAGAAGGTTTTGCCAAAACCACCTTGTCCGATTGGTTTGATAGCACGGTAACGTTCTTTGAGGAGTAACTTAGAACCGCAAGTCCGGCAAAACTTGACATCAGTAGGATTTTCAGGCTTGGGACAATGGGGATTAAGGCAGTAGCTCATATAGGCGATCGCTCTTATATGTTCTTATTTTCTCCTGTCCCAGGCAAAAGGGTGTAATTAACAGATTTTAAATTTTGGATTTTGGATTTGTGTCACCCACAAAAGGAACGTGACTTGGATTTAAGACTTGTCTGTAAATCAACGATCGCAGTTTGTATGCAGCAATGTAATCTAACATGAGCCTAAATGACATTGCTAATTTTGGTGAATCAGGAGGGAAGATGGAGAGCAACAGCAGAACGTGGTGGATATATGCATTATTTTCGGCTGGCTTTGCAGCATTGACAACTATCTTTGCCAAAATTGGGGTAGAAAATGTGAACCCTAATTTAGCAACAGCAATCCGAACTGTTGTTATCTTGGTAGTTGCTTGGGGGATTGTATTTTTTGAGGGAAACGCAGTTAATATCTTAGTCATCCCCCAAAAAACGATGATTTTCTTATTATTATCTGGACTAGCTACAGGTTTATCATGGATTTTTTACTTCCAAGCTTTACAAGCCGGAAAAGCTTCCCTGATTGCACCAATTGATAAATCGAGCTTGGTATTAGTTTTATTGTTTTCAGTGATTTTTCTGGGAGAACCATTAACCTGGAAGATTATTTTAGCAACTGGGTTGATAGTCATAGGTACTTTAGTTTTAATTATTTAAAGTCTTAACTAAGACTGGGAATTTTATCTTCTCCATTAAGTTTTGCTGTTTTTGAGTGAGAAAGAAGAGTTTTTTGTCTTTTGGGGTTAGAAAAACTATTGCTGATATCTGGTGTGGAAAATCTAAAATCTAAAATTGGCTCTGTCATGACTCACGATCGAGTGCGATCGCTTTGGGTTAAGCTATGAGCGATCGCACTGCTAAACTACCCCATACCTTCCATAACTGGATGGAAGTAGAAGGCGAACCCCAATACTGTATAGGCAGCTAATAATAAAGTGCCTTCGAGCCAATTGGACTTACCATCAGAACTGATACTGTTGGCAATCAAAACGGACACAACCACAGCTACTAATTCAAAGGGTTTGAAATCCAAATCCATTGGTTGTCCCAATATCCGCCCAGCTATCACCAACACGGGCGCGACAAATAGGGCAATCTGCATACTCGATCCTACAGCTACCGAAAGGGAAAGATCCATCTTATCTTTCATCGCCACGGTGACTGCTGTGGCGTGTTCAGCCGCGTTACCGACGATGGGAACTAAAATCACCCCTGTAAACAGCGTCGTCAAACCTAGCTGAGATGTAGCCACTTCTAGAGAATCGACCAACATTTCTGACTCAAGTGCCACTAGCAAGGTACATACTAGCAGCACCCCAACCCATAACTTCATATTTGGTTTAGCGTGAGGGATTTCCTCTTCTTCTGTCTCCGCTACACCCACATCATATAAATAGGAGTGGGTTTTCATCGAAAATAGCAGCGTTAAGCAGTAAACCAGAATTAATACAACAGCAACAGCAATAGAAAGATTTTGCAGTGTTTCTTCGTTAATTCCTTGAGAGGTATAATTCATCGCCGTTGGCATCAAAATGGCAATTACTGCCAAATTCATCGAAGCAGCATTCACCCGCGCCACAATTGGCTGAAATGTCTGTTCTTTGTAGCGCAGTCCTCCCAAAAGCATGGAAAAACCCATTACCAGTAGTAAGTTGCTGATAATCGATCCCGTGATACTGGCTTTAACTACATCTATTAACCCAGCATTCAGCGCTACGAGGGCGATGATTAATTCTGTTGCATTGCCAAAGGTGGCGTTTAACAACCCCCCCAATGATGGCCCCACTACAACAGCAATTTCTTCTGTGGCTGTACCCATCCAAGCTGCTAAGGGCAAAATTGCTAATCCAGCTGTAATGAAAACTAGCAATTCTCCCCACTCCAGAAAGTGGGCTGCTAGGGAAACTGGGATAAACAGTAATAAAACGAAAAGAATAATGTTTTTGGTTGACATTTGTTGTTTTGGGTTGAGGGTATCATTCACAGCGAGCAATCCTAAATTTTAAATTTGGAGTATTGAATTAACAATTACTTTCACTCAGCACTCCGACATGATACTCTCAACCGTCTGTAGAGCAATTCAGAAATTGTACTGTTTTCAGTTCACTACAGCGGATGTAAAATAAGATTGCGATTTAAGGAGTTTTCGTAATTTTTTGTTGCAAAAGTATGAATTTGAGCCAAATTATTACACCAAGAATGGGGTTTAATGTATTAAAAGACAATTAAATTTTTGATTTAGCGCTGCTAACGAAAAAACCCCTAACTGAGCCTTTGTTCAATGGCTAATTACTTTGAGCCTTCAGGCAATGGGCTGGGCGATAACGCAGATTTCCCACTACAATGAGAAAGATTTGTCAAAAATTTGGTTGGATTTCATATTCATAGTTCTTGTTTATACCGGATTTTGCGCCGAAGCCATTGGAGAAAGGTTTACGCACAATGTTTTCGGTGCAACTACAAGTTTTTGTTTTGGATAAATATACATGACTTCTGCTGACCAAATGCCAGCTAGCTCTGGCTCAACGTTAACATTACATTCAGATCCCAATAACACCAAAGAAAGCGATCCCCTGAGAAAGGCTAATGGTGTTTATGTGACGGTGCATGGTCATTTTTACCAGCCACCAAGGGAAAACCCTTATCTGGACGCAATTGAACGCCAACCGAGCGCTGCACCTTTCCATGATTGGAATGAGCGGATTCATTGGGAATGCTATCGCCCGAATGCCTTTGCCAGAGTCTTAAATGACCGAGGTGAAGTGGTGGGGATCGTCAACAATTATGAGTATTTCAGTTTTAATATTGGGGCAACGCTGATGTCGTGGCTAGAACGCTACGATGTGGAGGTTTATCAGCGAATTTTAGAGGCGGATACGAAGAGTAGCGATCGCTTGCATGGTCACGGCAATGCGATCGCGCAAGTATACAATCACATCATCATGCCTCTGGCGAACGAACGCGACAAATATACCCAAATTCGCTGGGGTAAAGAAGACTTCCGCTCCCGCTTTGGCCGCGATCCCGAAGGGATGTGGTTAGCGGAAACGGCTGTAGACTACGCAACCCTAGAAGCCCTTGTTGCTGAGGGGATTCGCTTCATTATCCTTGCACCGTCTCAAGCATTGCGTTGCCGTCCCCTCCCCACAGAAGATCGTTCCCATCCTGAATGGATCGAAGTCGGTGGTAGTCAAATTGATTCCACCCGTCCCTATCGTTGCTATTTGCAGCCCACACTAGACACTTCATCTTCACCTCTAAGTGCGATGGGCTACGCCCCGCCGGAGGCGATCGCTACTAGCCCCAAAGATGGCAGTAGAGAAGAATTACCCTACATTGATATCTTCTTCTACGATGGCCCGATATCGCGGGACATGGGTTTTAGTGATGTGGTTTATAATTCCAGTCATTTTGCCGGACGTATCGGTTCAGCAGTCCGTGGGGATCATCGTCCAGCCCAGTTGATTTCTGTGGCGACGGATGGGGAAACCTTCGGACATCACAAAAAGGGGACTGAGAAAACTTTAGCCTACGCCTTTACCAAAGAGTTTCCTCAACAAGGGTGGACAGTAACGAACTTCGCCCACTACCTCAGCTTAAATTCTCCCGGTTGGGAAGTGGAATTGAAGTCAGTCACAGCCTGGAGTTGCGCCCACGGTGTCGGCAGATGGGAAGATGACTGTGGTTGCGGTGGAGAAGGTGGTGTTTGGCATCAGAAATGGCGTCGTCCCCTGCGGGATGCCCTAAATTGGCTGCGGGATCAACTAACAGGGGTGTATGAGGAACATGGCAGGCAGTTATTTCGCGATCCCTGGCAAACACGGGATGAATATATCCAAGTCATGCGCGATCGCTCTGCTGCCAATGTTAACCGTTTTCTCGCCCGCCATCAAACCCACAAACTAACAGCAGCCGAACAAGTAGACGCTTTACGCCTATTAGAAATGCAGCGTCACGCTTTGTTGATGTTCACTAGTTGCGGCTGGTTTTTTGAAGAAATTTCCCGTCCAGAGGGGACGCAAATTATGCGCTACGCCGCCCGTGCTTTGGAATTAGCAGGGGAAGTGGCTGGTGTGCAGTTGGAAAAAGGCTTTGTCAAACGTCTTGGTTTAGCCCCCAGTAATGTGGATGAATTTAAACACGGTGCAGAAATTTATCGGCAACTCGTGTTAACTGCCCAGCTTGGCTTTAAGCAAGTAGCAGCCCATTACGCTATTACTTCCCTGTTTACTAATCAGAAACCAGCCCAGGCGCACAATTCTTTGCCCAGAAAAGATGTGGCTGACAAACAGTCGCAGCGTTACCACAAAAAGGTTTATTGCTATGCTGCCAATGAGCTAGATTACCAACTGCAACGCATGGGATCGCTAACTCTGGCTGTCGGAAATTTAAAGCTGGTATCAGAGATTACTTGGGAAAGCGAGCATTTGGTATTTGCGGTTCTGCATTTGGGAGGCTGGGATTTCCACTGCTGTATTCAACAATTTACTGGGCGGCGTGACTACAGCCAAATCAAAGAAAGGCTGTTTGAGGCACTCAAACAAGCTAGTGCGGCTCATACTATCTTGGTAATGACACAGCTATTTGGCGAAGAAGCTTTCAGCTTACAAAATCTATTTGCTGAAGAACGCCACCGAATTATGGGGCTGCTTAGTCAGGAAACGCTGACACGTTTAGGACAGTTGTATACCCAAGCCTACCGCGATAATTATGGCGTGCTGATGGCGTTTCATCGAGATGAAATAGCAGTACCGCAAGAGTTGCAGGTAGCAGCCGATATTGCTTTAGGGCATCGTTGTTTGATGACATTGCGATCGCTTGAGCAAGAGATTGCCGATCCCCAAAAGAGTTGGAGTCACATCTTAGAATTGGAAGCGATCGCTACTGAAGCAAAACATCTGCGTTGTCGGCTGAATATTCCTGACGGGAAACAGATGTTAGAACAGTTAATTGCGCGATCGCTTTGGCAATTGTTGCACGATGCTAATGGTAGCTTTAATGCAGATATCCAGCTATTGGAGCGGTTGATTGATGTCGGGGATCAACTAAATATTGACATTTCCCTACAGCGATCGCAAGAACTCTATTTTAGTTGTCTGCAAAGTCAGATTGCACCTGTGTGTATTACTAGCCTTGGCAATGAAGCAGATAATCAGTGTCTTCAGTTGCTCAAGTTGGGCAAAAAGTTAGCCGTTGATGTCAGCACAATCTCAAATCAGTTGGGATAGATGTAGGGTAGTAGGGTAAAAATCTCACACAGTAAGAGAAGGGGAAAATTTTCCCCTTTTCTTTTTAATTTACTTTACTTAGCCTGAGAGCGATCGCAATGGTAAGGATAAAGCCACTCACACCTGAAGAGTCCGTGGGTATGTTTCTCAAAAAAGGTTCCTGCATGGCGGTTAGGTGATATATCAATCCCAGCTTTCGTTTTAATCTCATATAGCCAGGGAAAGGCTATTACTAAAACAGCCATAAAAGTGAATGAGTAAAGAATCGAAGTTTTAATATTGAGGAATCTTCGAGAATTGCTATTCTGATTTTGAGGCATAGAAATGAGAAATTAATCGCCCATACCATCCTAACTTAAAGCTGAAAATATCGTCGGAAGCGGGGGTCAATATTGTCTGTTTTCTGCTGATTACAAGTAATACAGAGAGTTTGTAAATTGCTGATATCGTTTTGACCACCACGGGCAAGGGGAATGATATGGTCAATACTAAGGTTCGTTTCTGTAGTAGTTTTACCGCAGCTTTGGCATTGATATTTGTCACGTTCAAAAACATATTTCTTGACTTCCGGCGGTATACTAATACGGGGAGTTTTGCTCATTTGTTTTCTAATTGCTAAGAAATCCTTCTAAGCTAGGTACATCGACCCAACTTGCTTTTGTATGAGATTCATGGGATAAATCCATCAACAACTGAGAATAAATACCTTCTCGTAGTGAAGGTGTAATTTCCTGATTGCGTTCAATTCCTTGTATCCATTGGTCTATTACGCGGATAAATGCCGAAATGCGTCCATCAGCATAATTTTTGGGGAAAATTAACCGATTCGGTATTTCTATTTCCGTTAAGGGTTTACCTGGCTGGGAACCCCAAACCCGAAAGCCGTGGATATAATCTTTTTGATTTTCACTACCCACAATTAATGTACCGCGATCGCCATATACTTCTACCCAATGGGTTCTTGATGCATGAACAACCGCGCTGATCGAAAGTTGGCAAGGTGTACCATTTGCTAATTCCAGGGTTAATATACAGTTATCATCTGTATTCACTGGCTTAGATTTCCCACTAACAGGGTCAACTCGTGTAGGAATCGCAGTAGTTAAATGGGCGTTTAATCTACGCACTGGCCCGAATAACCAGTGAATGTAATCAAAGGCGTGAGAACCCAAAGAACCTAATGCACCGCCTCCTTTGTCTTTGTCAGAATACCAATTCCAAGGGCGTGAAGTATCAGCACGAGAAGAACCTAACCAATCAATTTTAATTAAGCGCAACTCACCCACATAATCTTCTAATAATAGTTCAGCAAATAACTGCCATGCTGGTACAAAGCGAAATTCAAAATCTACAGTCGCAATCACGCCTTTTGCTTTCGCTAACTGATAAAGTTCTTTAGCTTCAATTGCATTTAATGTTGTCGGTTTTTCTAATAATAAATGTTTCCCGGCTTGCAGTACAGTTTTTGCCATTTCATAGTGCAAAAATGGCGGTGTAGAGATGCTGACTGCTTGCACTTCTGGTAATGTCACAATATCAGCCAGGGAGTCGGAGGCGTGGGGGATATTATGGGATTCTGCTATGGCTTTGGCTTTATTTATATCTCGGTGATAAACAGCAACTACCTCAGTCCCAGGATGCGCTTGGAATCCGGGGATGTGGACTTTTTGACCAAATCCAGTACCTGCGATCGCAATTCCAATCATATAATTTTTGTTCCCATACTTATGTGATTTTTATTATCGTAAAACTCTAATTGTAAAAGGGTAACGATAATGCTCACCCTTGTAAGCTTTTACAGAGGCAAATGTCACTATAAACGATTGGAGTATGAGTTTGAACGAAAATAGTGACACAAGTACAATTAATAAGCCATCTAAAGTGTTTTTTATTTCATGGGCTGAACCATTATTAGTCACAACTAGACTCAAGCTAGTTATTAATAAAATTAAGGATATTGCTATGACAATCAAGGTATATAATGTTAAAGAAAATTGAAAATTTAAGGATTCCTTCCCTTGTAAATCAATCCAAGGATATTTTGCTTTTCTAAAGCGCCAAATCAAGAGGGGAGCTAAAAGATTTAAAGGTAAATATAAAGGGATGCCAAGAAATACTAAAAAAACCAATAACATCCATCCTAACAAAGCCGATAAATGACACAACACCGCCCAGATACGCATTTGTTGTTTAGGTTTTTGTCTCATGGCTTTTTATATGTAGGTGGATTTACCAGATAGTTACCCACTTTAATTATCTACAAAAAAGCTAAAAAAGAGCTTAAAAGCTGAGTATTTGTCTGTCATAGTTTTTGGGAAGAGGTTCTATTTCCCAGACTATAGCCTCTTGTGGCAGTAGCGCAACTTCAAAACTTTTGAGAACTCAATCGACTTGAGCGATGGCGTAACCGCCCGTCATATCAAGTCTGCTTAATCACTTACGATATGTCATTGCGAGTGAAACGGAGTGGAACGAAGCAATCGCTGCGGACTCTGCGATTACTTCACTTCGCTATCGCTGCGTTCGTAATGACAAGTATTTATCCAGACATGATATCAGAGGCGATCGCAACTTGAAAACAGTCTGACGGTTTATACTGAGTACTGGCGAAACAAGCAACTGGATTTTGGGATACTCAATAGCAAGGTTAATATAGAACTTACGCAAAAGAGATCCGCTCTCTGCTGTAAACTTAATAACACTAACGGATTTTCAATATGCGAGTTCAAATAACTGTAGTTGCGATCGCAGTAATGTTAGTAGGTGGTAAAAATCTAGAAGCCCTTGCAGACTCGCAACCTTCTACTGAAGATGGCGCTAGTGGGATTGTGACACTAGAAGCTACAAACCAAATAGGGGGAGGGTATGCCAAATATGGTGATTATATAGGAGTAACTTTAGGAGATAGCCAGACCCTGGAAATTTCCCAAAAAGTTGTCAAAGATATCCAGATACGTTTTACTAATGAAAAAGGTCTGCCAATCAGAGGGCGAACTCAGAAAGATTTTATCATTGGTTTGCTGAAACTCAAACCAGGTCAGATATTCCGTGAAGATTTACTTCAAGCAGACTTGCAACGATTGAGGAGATTAGAGTCATTTAATCAAGTCAATGTTTACCCTAAAGAAGATGCTTTCGGTGTTAATATTCTTTATGTAATCAAAGAGCGTAGCTTCCCTTCTCTCATCTTAGGAGGCGGTAATAACGATGACGTTGGGCTATACGGTCGGGTGGGTTATAGAGATGAAAATGTTAGCGGTCTGAACGATAAACTAGATACAATTTTGCAGTTTAGCACTAAAGATGTCCAATTTGACGGTCAATTTACTAGCCGTTATCGTTCTGAAGAACCAAACCGTTTAGGCTATAGCATTAGAGGTTTTCGTAGTCGAAATACATCGGGAACCTTCAACGACGATATCAGATTGGCTGACGGCAGCAAAGTGCGAGAAGGAAGATTTGGTGGTTCTGTGGCACTTTTACGATCTTTTGATGAGTGGGATACATCTGTAGCGCTTAACTATACCAGAATTAGCCTGCGTGATGGAGACTATAACGTTGTCCAGGTCGATAGATTGGGGAGTCCTCTATCTGTGAGCGGGACTGGAATTGATGACCTATTTACAGTATCATTTGCTGTATCCAGAGATCAACGCGATCGCCGAGACAATCCCACCCAAGGATCGATCCTCACCTTCAGCACAGAACAAGCGATTCCCATTGGACTGGGGAATATTTCCAGCAACCGCTTACGGGGAGACTATATTCAGTATTTTCCAGTCAGTTGGATAGGTAATGCTAGACCAACCGACAATCCAGAAATGTTGGCAATTAATTTACAAATTGGTACAACTATTGGAAACTTCCCACCAGCCGATGCTTTTAATATTGGCGGAATAGATTCTGTCAGAGGTTACGGTTATGGTAAAGTTGCCAGTGGCCGAAGTTATGGTTTAGCTTCGGTGGAATATCGGTTCCCAATTTTTCAGTCAATAGGCGGAGTTGTCTTTACTGACTTCGGCTCAGATTTCGGGTCTAGCGACAGCGTGCTAGGAGAACCAGGAGTGCTGCGAGGCAAACCTGGAAGTGGCTTTGGTTACGGCTTAGGATTGCGGGTCAACTCAACCTTTGGGCTAATTCGGGGTGACTTAGGAATTAGCGACCAAGGAGAAGTTAGATTTGAAGTTACTACAGGTCAGCGATTTTAATCTCATTAGTTTTTACTTTGCGTTTAAAATCGCTATGATTTTACGCAAAGCTTTACTCAGTAAAGTACTTCATTAATTCATAACGGATTTAATTTGACAATACCCTGCATTGTTAATGCGGTGGCTTGCATTGTTAATGCGGTGGTTTGCATTGTTAATGCGGTGGCTTGCATTGTTAATGCGGTGGCTTGCATTGTTAATGCGGTGGTTTGTATTGTTAATGCAGTGGTTTGCATTGTTAATGCATCGGCTTGCATTAAAAACGCTACGTTTTTAAGTGGAATGTCGGTGAGTGTGTCAGTTTTGGGATGTTTTTTATTTTTAAATTACACCACTTCTCTTTTTCACGATAGTTGGCTTTACATACTGCACGTAAACAAATAGAAAAGATAGATACATAGCATTAATTAGAACATTCTCGACTTAATAGCATCTGTCCATTATTCAGCCGATATAAACCTTGCGGTTCGATAATTGCATCGCCTTTCTTCCAGGGACGGGATGTAGTTTCAACACCTCTGACTTCCCCAGTTGTGTAGTTAGAAACCAAAACCCCAGGACGATTGGTAGTCAAAGCACCGGAACCTGTAATAGTAAAAGAGTTTTCTTGTCGCTTAGTGCTGCGTGAAATGCAACTATTAGCGATGAGTGCATTAGTATCAATGGCTGGAGGTAATTCGATGAAGCTGTTTTGCATGGAACTTGTATCGGGTGCGTTGATATTAACCGCACCTGCAACGCCTCGTTCTGAACTGGCGGTAATATCACTTCTTTCCGTTGGCTTTGTCCGCGACTCGATACCGAAGATACCTTGAGAATTGATTTTGACGTTTCCACCGATTCCGGTGAAAGCATTGGCTGTAATATCGCTGTTTTCTTCGGGAATGGCAATGATAAATTTTGAATTGATATCGATGTTACCACCATTGCCACCTAATTGCGCTGTCCCTGCGGTGGTCGAAATTTGGCTACTGTTACGCAATAATAAGCGATCGCTGGCAGTTAAATTAATATTTCCACCATCACCAGAGTTAGTTATTGCAGCAATAGATGCTTTGTTATCAAGCGTTGTGGAAACAGAATTAATATTAATATCTCCGGCTTTCCCTTGGCCAAAGCTGCTTGAACTGATTCCCCCGCGATTTAAAAATAAAGAATCTGTTGTCAGGTTAATATTACCTCCATTGCCAACAGCGTCTTGATTTACTGTACTAAAAACACCGCTAGAAAAACCTGTGGTACCAACACCGTCAATAAAAATGCGATCGCGTGCATCAATGCTAATATTACCTGCATTACCTTTAGAAATAGTAGCAGCATTAACTATTCCACCATTGGTTAAAGACAAAGAAGCTGCTGTCAGGTTAATATTGCCTCCTCTACCTTCAGCTTTACCTTCTAAGGTAGTAAAAACACCGCTTGCAGTTCCATTCCTACCGACACCATCAATCCCAATAGCATCGCCAGCATTAACTATAATGTCACCAGCATTACCTTTGCCAAAACTGCTAGCAGCAAGTTGTCCACCGTTGCTTAGTGTTAAGGAATTGGTTGTAATTTGAATATCCCCACCTTTGCCAACTCCAGCGAACAAATCACTAAAAACGCCAGTCGGTTTATTGCCAGTAGTACCATCGATAATTACAGCATCGCGGGTATCGATAAAGATATTACCACTATCACCTTGACCACTACTAAAAGCGGCGAGTTCACCACCATTTTTTAGAAATAATTCTCTGGCGTTGATCCGAATATTCCCAGCGTTACCCGTGCTACTGCTTACCGTAGGACTGCCTATGGAAGTAATTAAACTACTTTTCCCACCATCCAAAGTTACTGTATCACGGGCATTGATGGTGATATTGCCTCCATTTCCCTGTCCACCTGAGTTTCCAGCAATGGTTGCACCGTTAGTAACAGAAAGTGATCCTGTTGTAACTTCGATGTCACCTCCTTTACCTTCACCACTCAGCAATAAACTAAATAAACCACTCTTTGCATCAATAATTTGACCACTACTCAAAGTTACACCCTTGACGACACCATCAATTTTGACGGTATCACGAGCATTGATGCTGATATTCCCACCATTACCTTTTCCTCCGTCATGTGAAGAAGATATTGCACCGCCATTTGTGAAAAACAGCGATCCTGTTTCAATTTGAATATTTCCGGCGTTACCATTGTATCCTTCCGTATTGGCACCACTATATAAACCATTACCGCCAATTCCATCAAAAGTAATAGTATTGCCAACATCAAGAAAGATATTACCTCCATTTCCTTGTCCGTCGTTACTAGCATTTAATCGTCCGCCATCTTTTAATAGTAAATTACTTGCAGTGATGCGAATCTCACCACCATTACCTATCGGATTATTAGTACCGAAACTTGATACTGTACTGCCATCTTTTTGTCTCCCTCCAAAACCCGAAAATGTCACATTATCGCGGGCATTAATAGTGATATTTCCTGCATTTCCAACTCCAGCAGTAAAGCTAGATATTTCGGCACCATTAGTAACAGAAAGCGATCCTGTTGTAACTTGAATGTTTCCTGCTTTTCCAACACCTCCAATGTTTAAGTTGCCTTTCAAACCACTATACGAATCATAATCCTTATTATTAAGGTCAAACTTACCCGCGTCGATAAAAACGCCATCTAGCTTAACATTATCAGAGGCTTCGACGGTAATATTTCCGGCATTACCTTGTCCTGATTCAGTCGATACTTCACTGCCATTAGTTAACGATAGTGAACCTGTTTTCAGGTAAATATTTCCTCCGTTACCTACCCCCTCTTGGGACACACTACTACTAACATCGCTCTTAGTATTGAAGGCTATATTATCAAGGGCATTAATGCTGATATTCCCAGCGTTTCCTTTGCCAAAAATAATGCTATGAATATCGCCTCCATTGGTAGCTTTTAGCGTACCTGTCGTGATTTGAATATTACCACCATTACCTTGTCCTAAAATATCACTATTAAGGTAAGCATGATTACTTAGTGCAAAAGAGCTAGATTTGATATTGATATTACCACCATTACCTGTTGCTCCTGTAAATACAAAGCTACTAATTCCACTATTTAAATCATCTTTTTGATCTGCAACAGTAACAGCACCTTGAGCATTGATATTTACATTTCCTGCATTGCCTTGTCCGTAGAGACTAGCATTGATTTGTCCAGCATTTTGTAACGTCAATGTCCCAGTCGTAATATTGATATCGCCACCTTGACCAAATGCGCTTTGTTGCACTACGTTAGCGATGAAACCTTTATCTATTAACGTTGTATCTCCTGTGGCATTAATATTAATATCTCCACCTTTACTATTTGGAGTACCGAAACCTATATCTATTCCCGCTTTTAGTTTACTTTGCCCTGCTAAATTTACATTTCGAGCTTGAATTTTGATATTCCCGCCACCCTCACCGCGAACATTGACTTCTGCGCCATTACTCAACGAAACATCGGCGCGTTCAACATTTTCAGGTATAACTAAACCCAGATTATCACCCGCAATATTCAATCCCACATTTCCCGGTGCAGCCAAACCTACTAACTCAACATTTCCGCCATGAGCCTGAATTCCACCACCATCAATATTGATATTTCCACCAACAAGCAGCAAACTTTTACCATCAGCAACTTGCAAACCCCTAAGATATCCACCGATGGGATTAATCGCTACAGGTGTTTGAGATTGATTGATAATTCCCCCATTTACTTGGATTTGATTAAACAGCAATACTGAAGGATTAATAGTCAACAACGGCACAGCTTGGGGATTTGTCGCACTAAAAACCCCTTGATTGCCAAACTGCAAACCGTTTGCAGTTGTCCCCACAAAGGAACCCTGCACATCTAAGCTGGCATTTTTCCCAAACACAATGCCATTGGGATTTATCAAGAATAAATTCGGGCTAGAATTACCAAATGTGCCGAGTGTTCCCAAAATTTCTGAACGGTTACTACCTGTCACCCGTGCCAAAATATTCTGAATATTTACGTTAGGGCTGAAAAAATATGCTCCCCGTCCCTCGCTGATATTAAATTCTTGAAAGCTGTGAAACAGATTGCTTTGGCGAGTTGCACCACCTGTAATTACTTCAATTGGTAGTCCTTGAAAGTTGCTTATAACTTGAGAAGACTCAGCCCCAAGTGTCTTATCGGGTATGATATTGCTTTGCTGCGCCTGAGCTTTACCAGTGAAGATACTGACAATCAACCAGCCCAGTAAACTTGCCAATCCGAACTGCAAACACTTGTGTAAACCGTATTGTTTAATCATAGGTGCGCTTTCATATAGATTACTTGAGTATCTAATAGAACTGCACCTTTCGATAATAAATAAGCGAATATTCGTTAATTATGCAGTTTTCTGCAATGAAATGACGATCTTGGGTCGGTCGGAGGCGATCGCATTCCTGCATTCTCTAGAGCAACGTTTTTAATGCAAGGTGCGGTGGTCAGATACCCAATTTCTTAAACAAGCCGGGTATCTTGCAACCCACGAATTATTTGTTTTAACAACCTTGTTCGGGTAATTTAATAGCGATCGCACTTCCTTTATTGATTGTTAGCAAAAATTGCAATACAGTTTTCTGCATTCTCCAGAGATGAAAACTGCACGCAAACAAGCAGAAAAGGTGGATGTGTAGCCTGAATATGTCAGATATTGTGTAACTCATTGGCAACAGTAAAACTACTGAATGCTAATTAGTCCCTTGCTTTTTAAGCTAGGTAATTACACAACTTAAGGTTTTTACAAGTTAATTGCATATTTTCAAAGGATGTGAAAGCGATGATTATCGTCATGAAATCCGGTTGTCCTCAAGAAGAAATTGAATTATTATTCACAGAGCTTTGTCGTTGGAGTATCGTGCCAGAATTGTCTGTTGGTAAACACAAAGTAGTAATTGTTTTGATTGGCGATACAACAGAAATTGACACGCAACAAGTGCAAAAGTTAAGCCCTTTTATTGAGCAAGTGCTGCGGGTAAATAAGCCATTTAAACGGGCTAGTTTGCAGTATTGTTATGGTGAACCCAGCAACGTAAAGGTGTTTACACCCTCTGAAACTGTTACCTTTGGTCAAAACCATCCTGTAGTCGTAATTGCAGGCCCCTGTTCTGTAGAAAGCGAAGAGATGATTGTGGAAACTGCGCTGCAAGTCAAAGCCGCAGGTGCAAAGTTTCTTAGAGGAGGTGCTTACAAACCACGAACTTCGCCATATTCTTTCCAAGGACATGGAGAAAGTGCTTTAGACTGGTTAGCAACAGCTAGATCGGTTTCTGGCTTGGGAATTATTACTGAGGTAATGGATGGGGCTGAATTAGAAATGGTTGCATCAGTTGCAGACATCCTGCAAATTGGCGCACGCAATATGCAAAACTTCTCTCTGTTGAAAAAAGTCGGTGCAACAAAGAAACCTGTGTTACTCAAACGCGGTTTGTCAGCTACTATTGAAGATTGGCTGATGTCTGCGGAGTATATTTTGGCAGAGGGAAATCCGAATGTAATTCTCTGCGAACGGGGAATTAGGACTTTTGATCGGGAGTATACACGCAATACTTTAGATATATCTGCAATTCCGGTTTTGCGTAATTTAACTCACCTGCCAATTGCTATCGATCCCAGTCACGGGACTGGTAAATCTGAACTGGTGACACCAATGGCGCTGGCGGCGATCGCCGCTGGTTGTGATTCGCTGATGGTGGAGGTTCACCCTAATCCCCAAAAAGCTCTTTCAGATGGCGCTCAATCGCTCAATTTTGCTAGCTTTGAGGAATTTATGAGAGAAATAACTCCCTTGGCGACATTCTTCGGTCGCTGGCAAAAACAGAAATACACAAATAGTTGGGAAACTCAGCACCCAATCCCCTTACCAAGTTGGAAAATTGGCGTTCTTTAATAATTGTTAACTTGTCGGTCAAAGCGGAAAACTTTAGTCAAAATATCTCAAAAACATGGATACACTTCGCTTAAATAAAAACACTGCTGTTAAAACTGGATTTTCTTTTATACACAATTGCGATCGTAGTGTGGTTGTAGGCGATCGCCATCTCACTGTTGAAGAAGTAATTAGTGTAGCGCGTTATGGGACACAGGTACGTTTAACTGACGATCTAGAAAAATTGGCTAATATCCAAGCATCCTGCGATTTTATTCACCATGCAGTTGAATCTGGCGAACCTATTTATGGGGTGACAACTGGTTTTGGTGGTATGGCAAATGTGGTGATTTCTCCTGAATCTGCGGCTTTACTCCAAAATAATTTGATGTGGTATCACAAGGTAGGTGCAGGAAAAAAAATACCTCTGGCTGATGTTCGGGCTGCAATGCTTCTCCGTGCAAACTCCCACATTACTGGTGCATCGGGGATTCGTTTAGAACTCATCAAGCGGATGCTGATATTTCTTAATGCTGGTGTTACACCTCATGTCTGCGAATTTGGTTCAATTGGTGCTAGTGGTGATTTAACACCTTTAGCATATATCACAGGGGCATTGATTGGTTTAAATTCCAGTTACACCGTTGACTTTAACGGTGAAGAAATGAATGCATTAACAGCACTAGAAAAGCTGGGTTTAGAGCCATTACAACTACTTCCTAAAGAAGGGTTAGCGATGATGAATGGCACCTCAGTCATGACAGGTATTGCTGCCAATTGCGTCCATGACACCAAAAATCTCTTAGCATTGGCAATGGCTACTCACGCCTTAGCTATTCAAGGTTTAAATGGAACTAATCAATCATTTCACCCATTTATCCATAAGCTGAAACCACATTCAGGACAAAAATGGGCTGCTAACCAAATGCTCAACCTGTTAGCAGGTTCACAGTTAGTTCGAGAAGAGTTAAATGGTTCTCACAACTATCGTGGCGAACATCCAATTCAAGACCGTTATTCACTGCGTTGTTTACCTCAATATATGGGGCCAATTGTCGATGGTCTTGAGCAAATTCAAAAACAAATTGAGGTAGAAATTAACTCTGTAACCGATAACCCGCTCATTGATGTAGAAAACCAAGCAAGTTATCATGGTGGCAATTTCTTAGGGCAGTACATTGGCGTAGGAATGGATCAATTGCGTTACTACATTGGGTTGTTAGCTAAACACTTGGATGTACAAATAGCCTACTTAGTAGCACCAGAATTTAACAATGGACTTTCTCCTTCTTTAGTAGGTAACAGAGACCGGCGTGTAAACATGGGGTTCAAAGGATTGCAAATTACTGGCAACTCAATTATGCCTCTGTTAACCTTCTATGGAAATTCCATAGCCGATCGCTTTCCTACCCACGCGGAACAATATAATCAAAATATCAACAGCCAAGGTTTTGCTTCGGCAAATTTAGCGCGTCAATCAGTAGAAATATTTCAACAATATATAGCGATCGCCTTGATGTTTGGCGTGCAAGCGGTTGATTTACGCACATACACAATTGTTAAACATTATGATGCCCGTGCCACGCTCTCACCTGCAACCAGGGATTTATATTTAGCAATCCGCGATCTAGTGGGACAACCACCTTCTGCTGACCAACCTTACATCTGGAATGACCACGAACAAGCCTTAGATGAACACATTGCCAAAATTGCAAATGATATCGCTAATGGTGGACAAATTGTGCAAGCAGTTAATGATATTTTGTTGACCTTACATTCCTAATACCATTTCTTTGTGAGGCTGTGCCAAATTTTCTTTCTTTGCGGTAGCCTGCGACAAGCCGCTTTGCGTCTACGTTATTCATCTAATTTGGCGCATCTACAGAATTTGTATAAGTCTCAATTCGTAACTCAGAAAATCACATGCAATCGAGTTTTAAAGTTTGCATCTGTAGGGGCGCAAGACTTTACAGCCCTGCTTTTAGAAAACTCATATTAGTTCAAAACTTGATGCAGTTTTAATCTGTTACGAACAGCCATAATTTTTCTAATTAAGTTGGAGAGAAAATATAATGGTTCAACAGAGCATCTACAAAAATGGATCTAAAAATCCTCCTGGGCCACCCAGTCTCCCGATTATTGGCTGCTTTCCACAAATGTCAACAAATCCGCTACAATTCCTGATTAATGCAGCGCGTGAATATGGTAGCGTTGTCCATCTGGGGGCAATCGGCCCGCAACAACTTTACTTAATTGCCGATCCAGATTGTGTGAAGTATGTCCTGCAAGAAAATCCTCAGAATTATACAAAAGGTGAAAATTTTCAGGACATAAAACTGGTAATTGGTGAAGGCTTGGTGATTAGCGAGGGTGATTCATGGCGTTATCAGCGTCACTTAATGCAACCATCTTTTCACCGCCAGCAAATTGCCGCAATGGTCAATGATATGACCCACCTTACCGACCAGATGTTAGAACGCTGGCAAAAAAAAGCAGTCGGTGCAGCTATTGATGTCTCTAAGGAAATGCTCTTTCTGACACAGAAAATTCTCCTAAAGACAACTTTGAGTATCGAAGCTGATAGTGATACCACTGAACTAACTCAGGCTTGGAATACTATCTACAAGTTCCTTAGCGATCGCTTGTGGGCTGTCATCAAGCCGCCTATTAGCTTCCCCACACCAAAAAACCGCCAGTTTAAACAAGCCATCAACACCCTCCGCACAGTTACTGACAACATCATCCAACAACGCAAACAAGGCAATCAGACTGCTCATGACATACTATCAATGTTCATGAGTACTCAGGATGAATCTGGCAAGGGATTGAGCGATCGGCAATTACATGACCAGATAGTTGGACTCTTTTCTGCTGGATTTGAAACCTCGGCTGTAACACTTGGCTGGATCTGGTACTTACTTTCTAAGTATCCCACTGTAGAACGCCGGTTACAGGCAGAACTGGTTATGGTATTGGCTGGAAGAACCCCGACCTTCGAGGATCTGCCGCACCTAAAATATACCAAAATGGTTGTCCAGGAAGCAATGCGACTTTATCCAGGTGCTTGGGTTTATGCCCGCAACAACTTGGCTGATGATTCGATTGGCGGCTATCATATCCCAGGTGGTTCCATGCTTTTGCTCAGTCCCTTTGTCACGCACCGCCTCCCTGCTTTTTGGGATAATCCTGAAGGTTTTGATCCTGAGCGATTCACACCAGAACGCTCTGTAGATCGTCCGCGTTATGCATACTTTCCTTTCGGCGGCGGTCAACGTCAGTGCTTAGGTGACATCTTTGCGTTAACAGAAATTCAGTTGATTGTAGCGATGGTGTGTCAACGTTTCCGCCTCAATCTCCTACCAGAACATCCAGTTGAGTGCCAGCCATTGCTAACTCTGCAAACACACAAAGGTATCCTGATGACACTGGAACCACGAACTGAACTTGATAAGGTTAGTCAGCGAAATACTCAAAAGACATTATTAACACTGAATTCTGACTCCTGAGTTCGGAATTCTTCTTATAAATGACTGTTGAAGTAGACAAAGGTAATGAATTTAAGTGAATTTTTTTAGCCATGAATATTGCCCATCATATCGAGCGGGGTTATCAATTATATCCTGATAAAATTGCTCTAATCTTTGAAGATAAATCTTTTACCTATAAACAGCTTAACAGGCTAGTAAATTCTGTTGCTAACGGGTTAAGTGGATTAGGAATTAAACAAGGCGACCGCGTAGTTTTGTTTTTGCCAAACATTCCAGAATTTATCATTTCTTATCTTGGCATTCTTAAAATCGGTGCGGTTGTCGTTTCTGTTAACGTCATGCTAAAAAGCAATGAAGTTAGCTACATTTTTAACGATTGTGCTGCTAAGGCAATAATTACCACAGAGTCACTGGTTGAAAATGTACCAGAGGTAGATTTACCCGAATTACAGCACATTTTAATTGCAGAGGGTAGCGCTAAAAAGGGAATGACTTTAGCAAAACTAATAGAAAGTGCTTCTCCTAATGCAAATGCTATTGAAATGGATCGCCATGCTCCTGCTAGCATTGTCTATACATCGGGAACAACAGGTTTTCCTAAAGGAGCGACTCTTTCCCACGGCAACATAATTTCTAATATGTATTCCCAAAACCGTTGTTGTGGAATGCAACCAAATGACCGATTGCTGCTTTACTTACCGCTATTTCATTGTTTTGGTCAAAATGCTATCCTCAACGCAGCATTAAACGTCTGTGCCACAATTATCCTGAAACGTCGATTTGACCTTGAGCAAGTACTTAATGCGATCGCTACTCATCAAATAACAATGTTCTTTGGGGTACCAACGGTATTCATCAATCTTCTAAATAGTGATTTATCTGGCTACAATCTCAATAGCGTGCGTTATTATTTTACGGCTGCGGCACCAATGCCAATAGAAGTTGCACAAACTTGGCAGGATAAATATGGAAAAGTCATCAATGAAGGATATGGTTTAACTGAAACATCACCATCTGCATCCTATAATCACGATTTGAAATACAAACTCGGTTCCATTGGCGCTCCCATCGAGAATGTGGAAATGAAAGTTATTGACGACAATGGTAATCAAGTAGAAGTTGGTGAATTGGGTCAGATTGTAATTCGAGGGCCTAACGTCATGCTTGGTTATTGGAATCGCCCACTTGAAACTGCTGAAGTGATTAAAAATGGCTGGTTCCATACTGGCGATATTGGTCGGGTAGATGAAGATGGTTTTTTCTACATTGTTGACCGCTTGAAAGACATGATTAATATGTCTGGATTTAAGGTATACCCAACTGAAGTTGAAAATTTGATTTATCAACACTCATCTGTTGCCGAGGTAGCCGTATATGGCGTTAAGGATGCTTTTAAAGGTGAGATAGTTCAGGCAAATATTATCCTGAAGCCAGGTCACATAATTAGCAAAGAAAAAATCCTTGAGTTTTGTTCTGAAAGAATGGCAAAATACAAGCTTCCCTGTAGCATTACTTTTGTAGATTCCCTACCAAAAAACCCAACTGGAAAAGTTCTAAAAAGAGTTTTGCGCCAGGAATCAAGCTCTCAATTGCTCTTGCCAACTAAATGCTAGTTGGCGCGAAGTACCCAATAAATGTAAAAAATAAACAAAAAGGAATCAAGGGTGGCAATTGTGAATATTAAATCTATCAACAAAAATACTCATGCTTCTCAAGCTTTGGGAACAAAAACTCACATTTCATCTAATCAAATTTCATTTGAAACTTCAACTGGCTCTTCCATTTTCTCCCCTGCATTGCTAAATGAAAAATCTCCAGAGTCAGAATTAACTCAACCTACGGTTGCACAGGCTTTAGTCGAAATTCTAGAAAATTTGGGAGTTAACTATGCATTTGGAGTTTCTGGAGGCGGTATTGGGCCATTATGGGCAACATTAAACCGCAGCAGCATCCAATTACTTCACTTTCGCCATGAATCAGGAGCAGCTTTTGCCGCTACCGAGGCTTATTTTGCCAGCGATCGCCCCGTCGTGGTATTTACTACTACAGGCCCTGGAATCACTAACGCTCTAACTGGGCTTTTTGCGGCCAGAGGGGAAGGAGCAAAGGTAATTTTCTTGTCGGCTGCAACCTCAACTGGAAATCGCGGTCGGGGAGCTTGTCAAGAAACTAGCGCCCACACAATGCCCTTCTCAGGAATTTTTACTTCAGGCCCGCTATTCAATTACGCAACCATATTAGAGTCTGGGGATCAACTGCCAGAAATTTCTCGCAGACTTGCCCAAGGTTTAGCACAACTAGGGAGCTTTGTAGCTCATATTAGTGTTCCCACTCCAATCCAGACAACACCATTAAAAGTACAGTTACCTCAGCCAGTATTTTCTCAATCTGTACCAACAGCTAGTGAAGAAGCGATCGCTGAATGTGTAAAGTTGTTATCAGAAGAATCCTTTGCCATCTGGGTTGGCTTCGGGGCGCGACATGCCGCAGAAGAAATCCACCAGTTGGCACAAAAAACTGGGGCGGCGGTGATGACATCACCTCGCGCCAAAGGCATTTTTCCAGAACATCATCCCCAGTTTATCGGTGTCACAGGCTTTAGTGGGCATCTATCTGTCCTGACATATATGCAGGAGCAACGACCGCAACGCATACTAGTATTGGGAACGCGTCTTGGTGAGCCTACTTCATTTTGGAGTCCGGTAATGATTCCAAGTAATGGATTCATTCATGTTGATATCGATCCACAAGTTCCAGGAGTAGCTTATCCATCAGTGGAAACTCTCGCTGTCCATTCAGAAATCAAAGCATTCCTCAGAGGTATATTAAAACACTTTCCAGAACGTCTTAATTGGTTTCCCACTTCCTCATTACCGCGTCCTGAAGTCTACACAAATACTCCGCGCACCAATGGCTTAGTGCGACCCGAAGTACTGATGGATGCAATTCAACGGCTGATAGTGGAGGGCAGCGATGCCTCAGTCTTAGCTGAAGCGGGTAACTCCTTTGCTTGGGCAACTCACTTGCTGCGATTTAAGCAACCAGGTCGTTACCGGATTAGTACTGGTTTTGGCTCTATGGGTCATGCTACCACCGGGGTAGTTGGTACGGCATTAGGGCGAAAAGGTAAAGCTGTGGCGATTGTTGGCGACGGAGCAATGCTGATGAACAACGAAGTCAGCACAGCAGTGAAATTTGAAATTCCATCTGTCTGGATTATCCTCAACGATGGACGTTACAATATGTGCGCCCAAGGAATGGCATTACAAGGGTTAAGTGGCAATATTCCAATAGATACGGAGATACCGAGTACTGATTTTGCCGCGATCGCTAGAGCTATGGGAGCCGATGGCATCTGTGTTAATACTGAATCTGACTTAGAAGCAGTTTTAGAAAAAGCACTTTCCTCTACTGTTCCATTCATTGTTGATGTGAAGATTGACCCAACGCGACCTGCACCGATTGGAGGTCGCATCCAAAGTTTGATTAAGCAAGGAGCTATAGAAGCCAAAACGGTTATTGGTCATTAGTCATTGGTCATTGGTCATTAGTACCAATGATTAATAACTATATATTGTTTCCAAATCATACAAGGTATATCATAGCCCCCTCATCGCTTGCGGGGAGGGGTTCTTTTACCTCACTCAACTGAGAATCGCTATAGCATCAGTATTTTCCACCTTCATCGTGTAACACCAAAAACAAAATCAAAAGGATATTTGTCATGACAACATTAGAACCAGTAGGTATTCGTGCAGTTTCAGTTAACTTTCCTAGCATCATTCGTACAAACAATTACTACAGAGAGAATTTTCCCCAGATGGTTGCTGAGGCTGAACAAAAAACTCTAGCAAAACTGTTTGTACCCGACCAAGCCACAGTCACCAGTGATGACGATATCTGGTCACAAGAGGTAACACCATATATGTCAGACCCCTTCCGTGGTACTGTCGAACGAAGGGTGTTAGCTCCCGATGAGACTTCGCTCTCACTAGAGTATCGCGCCGCTCTGGATGCCCTCGAAGCTGCAAAGCTATCTCCTGAAGATATCGATCTCACGATCGTTACTTCACTATTTCCAGAGCAAATCACACCTGGTAACGCTGCTTTTCTCGCTGGGAAACTGGGACTACAAGGTGCGGCGTGGAATATAGAATCAACTTGCACTTCAGCTTTAGTCTCGCTTCAGACGGCCTGTTCTCTAGTGCAAACGGGACAGTATCGCAATGTGTTAGTGGTCGTCTCAACTACTTACTCGCGCTATACCGATGAAAATGATACTCTCGCGTTTTTATCAGGCGACGGTGCTGGAGCCTTTGTAGTTGGTAAGCTAAAAGCAAACCAAGGTATTCTCGGCACCAAAATTGCCAATACTGCTGCTACCTGTGGTGCTTTCTATAATGAATTCACCACCGATGAGCATGGCAATGTCAAAATGTTCATCCGAGGTGGCAAGGGTGCAAGTAAGATGTTTAACGAGACGACAGTAAAGTTTATTCGTCTATGTTGCCACGGTGCGATCGCAGATGCTGGACTTACCTTAGATCGAATCAACTTTTTTGTTTTTAATACACCCAGCGCTTGGTATTCAAGAGTTTGCACCCGCGCTCTAGGTATTGAACCAGAACGTACAATCAACATCAATCCCCTATATGCCAATATTGGGCCAACCTTTCCCGTTGCTAATCTCTACCACGCCGCCCACGCAGGCAAAATTTGTGAAAACGATCTAGTTCTCGTCTACACAATGGGTTCGTCATCTAATGCTGGTGGCTGTGTGATGCGCTGGGGTGATGTCGCGCTAGGCCCTGCTCCGGCTCCCTCTGTCAGCCTTTCTCAACAAGAGGATAGAATTCTGATTCGTCAGTAGTATTCTGTCAAGTTTAAATTCATGGGTAAGCAAGTTCGTAATTGCGAGAGAACTAAAATGACCTTGTTGAATAAATTCTCAATATCTTCTGCTATCAGTGTTGCAGTATTTTTAGTGTTAGGGACAGTTGGTACAAATCCAGCCCAAGCTGCACTTTTTAAATTTACTTTCGAGGGTGAAGGAGCAAATGGTTACTTTATTTATGATGACTCAGCTAATAAGATAGAACCTCTTGGAGCTAACTTTCCTCTTGCTGAGTATGATGGCTCAGTGGAAAAGTATTCTGTTAATGCGGGGGGTATTCTGGCTCAGGGAATAAAGGGGTTACAGCAAGATATACATGATGAAGCCAGAAATATTGTTTATCTTGGACGTGCCGGTAATTTGGGTTACGACGATACCGTTGATGACTTTATTCTTTACGTTCCCCCGGCTGCTCGTGGACAGCAATACGGTTTATCAATTCGCTTTACTTACCCAGAGGGAACCTTTTCAGATTCTGTTGCCCTACGAACCGGCGTACCTGACACCGCTAGACTCAGAGTCTACCCATACTGGGACTTTCCTAATACAACGGGAGACTACACGTTTGAAGGAACTGTTAAAACAAAAATCGAAAAGATTCCTGAACCGGAATCAGTGTCTGCATTACTGGGAGTGAGTGCTTGGTTTCTCTTTCGTCGTCAGCGCCGACAATTATTATCTGCAAGGATTAATTCTAGCGAACCAATTTAGTATATTTAGGTCTTTCTTTTTCTGTTAGTTTATTTGGTTTTTACTCATGAAGTTCAGGTGGTTTATTAAGTTCTTAATATTTCAGCTTTTCTAGAACTGGATTTATGAAATGGCAGGAACTTATTAACGCTAATATTTTTACCTGTAAGACTTTTTTGGGTAGTTTCAGAAACTAACTTTGGCAATCAATCTTTTTTATAGGTGATAAAAATGGCTCTCTTGAATAAATTATTGCTTCCTGCTATTTCAAGTGCCGCAGCATTACTCGTGTCAGTAACATTAAACATAGATACTGCTCAAGCAGCATTGTATAAATTCAGCTTCGAGGGTGAGGGAGTGAACGGTTACTTTACTTACGATGACACTACCATAGGGTTTGCGAATTCACCGAACGCTACCGGATATTTTGAAGGGGGATATGATTATAAATTTGACTTGGAGGAGAAGGGAGTTTTTCAAGGAACGGTTGGCAATCCGATTGTTTTTTTACCGCGTCTTGAAGATGGTATTACAGCACCTGAAACCGATGATTTCCTTTGGGAAGTACTCGCTTCTCAACGTCAGCCAGCGTCTGAGTTTGCTTTCGTGAACTATTTTCATTACCCAAAAGGTTCATTCGGGGGATCTACCGCTATCCGAACAACAGTCCCAAGTACTGCAATTCTTGATGTCTATCCAAATGTAGATTTTCCTAATTCAATAGGCAATCTGCTGTATACAGGAACTGTCCAAACCCGAATCGAGAAGGTTCCTGAATCTGGATTGTTGCCTGCATTGTTGGGAGTAGGCACTTGGTTTATCTTCCGTCGTCGTCAGCGTCAAGGAAAACTACTTGATATAGATATGTAGAAAAGATGCTGGTTTAGTTAACTTTTAGCCCTGTCTTGATTACCTTTCTCTCATCATCTTAGGTCAAACCTAAAATCGAACACAAACAATCATATTTTGTCTGGAAACAAATTGCGATCGCTAATCAACCTATAGCACCATGAGCCGAGATTTCTTCTCGTGCGATAAATATTGAACCCAAAGCGTAGGGTGCAAAGGACACAAAGAAATCAGAGTTTCCAAGAGTTCTTGCGTAAGTCTAAGTCCTTGTAAACTCAACGCTAATTTTTACAACACAATCAGAAATGTTAACCAGAAAGCAATTTCTCACCATGAGTGCAGGTTTAGGAGCAGGAATTTTGCTCCCCGAACTACTAAAAGCAAAGAGAACCTATGCAGCTTCGCCCTCACTTTCAAAGTTTACGGAGTCTCTGCCCATTTCATACCCTATTTCACCGCCTACGACCTTAGATATTGCGCCAGGGATACACTCATTCCACAGCAGCTTAGGGTCTTTTACCACCTGGGGTTACGGCGGATTGCCTTATCTTGGCCCCACTTTCGAGGTTACAAGGGGAACGCCCGTTAGGATTAGGGCATTCAACAAACTCGGTACTCATCCATTAGCTGGGTCAGTCGATACGAGCTTGCATGGTGTCAACGCGTCCGACATAACTAACCCCCGGACAATCATCCACTTACATGGCAGCAATACCGAACCTGATAGCGACGGTTATCCAGAAGATACATATCTGCCTGGACAGAGCAATGTGTACAACTACAATAACAATCAAGAAGCAGGGACACTCTGGTATCATGACCATTCCCTTGGCATGACTGCCTTGAACCTGCAAGTCGGGTTAGCTGGGATGTATCTGATTAGGGATGACGACGATCCCATCGGTGGCAATGGCCCTCTTGGTATTCCTGCCGGAGCGCCTTATGAAGTGCCGTTGATACTGCAAGATCATTCGTTCAATTCCGATGGTTCAATGTCCTTCCCAGCTAAATGGGATCATGAATTTTACGGTGATGTTGCTATCGTCAACGGTAAGGCTTGGCCAAACCTGAATGTTGACCGAACTTTGTACCGCTTCCGAATTGTCAACGCCTCAAACTCCCGATTTTTTAGACTTAAACTGTCGTCAAATCAGCAACTAATTCAAATTGGCAGTGATGGAGGATTCCTAAACGCTCCAGTATATTTGTCTAAGCTACTGCTGGGGCCTGGTGAACGAGCTGACGTACTGATCGATTTTTCTAAAAGCCTGCCAGGAGAGAAGATTGTACTGCAAAATGACGCTGCTGCACCGTATCCCAAGGGTTTGGCTACGGTCATTGACCAGGGTTACTTTAAAATGCCAGAAATCATGCAGTTTACGGTGAATCAGGGCGCTGCCGTTCCTAAAGTTATTCCCATACGGCTACGAGTAAATAATCCATTAATAACAAAGATTGCCACTACACCAGTGAAAGAGCGCAACCTGGTTCTAACAGATATTTTGAACTCTAACTTTCAGGTGTTAGCGATGATGCTCAACGCAGTTTACTGGCATGAAGCAGCCAACCACCCAGAATTGAGGGAGCGACCACAAGTAGACACAGTAGAGCAGTGGAACTTCATTAATCTACAGCCATTCGCCCACACAATGCACCTGCATCTCGTACCATTTCAGATTCTTAACCGACAATCAATCAATGATACTGCGTATTCGGCAGCATATAGGGCTACTGGGCCGCGTAAAGTACTCATGCACAACGCACCTGGTGGGGATACAGTGCCTTATAATTACCCACCACTCGACCCTACCCCTTATTTAAAAGGTTTAGCAAAACCGCCAGCAGCGAACGAAGCTGGTTGGAAGGATACTGTAGTAGTCAATCCTTTTGAGGTTGTTCGTCTGATAGTTCCCTTCGGTGCTAAAGCCACAGCAAACTTACCTTTTGGCAATTCATTCACTGGACGCTTCGTGTGGCACTGTCACATGCTTAATCACGAGGATAACGACATGATGCTACCCTTTGACGTGCTTCCGTAGCCCTAGCTCTTACCAGCAGCTATTACTGTGTCTATGCGGTTTCTTTATTGTTAATAGTGGTTTGAAATCAAAGGGAAAATGGAATGAATTTTGACAAAAAATTCGCAGTTACCATCACTGGTACAGTCTGCCTTTTAACAACTATGATGGCTCCTGTTTCGGCCGCCATTTTTAATTTTTCCTACTCTGGTACGAGTGTACTTGACCCAAATGACATTGTTATAGCTAAAGGAACATTAACAACTAGCCCTTATGATTCAGCTACAAATAGTTATGAGATTATAGATATTACTGGCACAAGAAATGGCAACCCAATAGAGTCTTTGTTATCTCCTGGATCGTTTCTTGACAATGACAATTTCTTATTGGCTAATTCTCCGGCATTGGATGAATTTGGATTTGCTTACACCGCAGGAGGAGTGTCATATAATCTGTTTTACACTTATGACTACATCGAAATAGGTGAGCAAGGTTACTACACAGGTTATCCCCTCAGTTCTTTTTCTATAACACCTGTGCCTGAGTCTTCCTTAATGTTAGGCATAGTAAGTATAACTGTTTTAGTGACTATCAACAAAATAAACAGTAGGTTTGCTCATTTTAAAAACTCGATAATCCCAATTCGGGCATTGCTAATTAATGCTCTTTTATTACTTTTATGAGAGGATATAGGACTCCTATTTGATTTTTGAATAAGATACTGTATTTTTGCGATCGCCTACGGCGGGTGCTTGCACCATCGCATGAAGGCGGGCACTTCGTGTCATCGCTCAGTCTGAGTAATAGTTATTATTTCATCTTTTGTTGTTGCGATCGCTCAACTGGGAGCAAAACGCCCTTGAGAAAAGTTAGTCAGGTGAGGCAAATCGCCGAAGCGTAGCATCACCTTTTTCTTGATTTCGGCATTGTGAGAGACGGATTCTTCTGGCAAGTCTTTCAGAGAATTGGTAATCATTCTGGTCTTAAATCGTTAGATAATTCCACAATACCCCTAGACCCATCAATCCTTACTCGTTGACCATCTTGCAAAAGCCATGTAGCACCCCGAACATCCATCACAGCAGGAATACCATATTCACGAGCCACGATCGCACCGTGAGAAAGCCGTCCGCCAACCTCGGCAATTAATCCTCCAGCCCTTAATAGCAAAGGGGCCCAGCCAGAATCGGTGTAAGGCACTACTAGAATTGTATCTCGGTCTATCTCCGGCACGTCTTGTAAATTTCGCAACACTTTCACCCTACCTTCGGCTTGCCCGTGACTGGCTCCAATACCTTGTAAAATTTGGTCAGAGTACAGCGCAGAAGGAGCTAAGGGGTGAGGAGGTGTATTGCCGTAGACTAAAAGTGGCACTTGAACGATCTCACTATCTTGGACGAATTGCGATCGCCTGGATTTCACTAACTTATCTAACTCCTCAATTAAGCTAGAATCATCGCCTACAACTAAACGCCGCACTTCATCAAAGTCTAGAAAAAAGATATCTCCTGCGTTCTGGAGTAAGCCGGACTTTAACCAAATCTTCTCTAAAGCGACAAAACTCCAACGCAATTCAGCTAACAGCCGTGAATAAACTTCGGTAACTCGTCCTTTAATATCCACACGCTGTTGCACAAAAGAACGTTTGCGCTTACCAGCAAAGATGCTATTAATTGCGTCTTTAGCGCCTGATTGTGGTTCGTTCCCCTGCATTAACTGCACAAACATCTGCTTAATCATCTGGGGATTCTCCCGCCAAGTGGGAATGGAGATATCAGTTCCCACTTCACTTAAATAGCCGTAATCCTGAAGCAATTCGTCAAATTCTTGGAGGATCTTCTCTCCCTCTGGGGTTTGCTTTAACTGCTCAAATACCTGTTGTGGCTCAAACTCAAGCAATACCTGCTTGGCATCTGTTGCGATTGCACTGAGCGATCGCAATGCCGCTATCTCTGGAGTAACGCTATTATCAATTTGGCCATCCTTCACCCGGAAAATCGCCTGCCGCAGAGCAGCACTTAAGGGAGCTAAAATGCTGTAATATGTCCCGTGGCGTAGCAACTCCAGAATAAAGTCAATTCTGATTAGCAACTTCGCTGGTTCCAAATTATCTACATTTTCTTGTGCCAACTGCGACAACCCAGGAATAAACCGTTGGTGATAATCCCGCTTGAAGTCCTTTTCTAAATTTAATTCCCGCTTCAGCAACTTCCCTAGTCCTGGCAAATTCTCCCAGGTTGACTGCAAGGACGGTCTACTTAATTTAGCTCCTCTAGTTAAAAATTCTAGACTTTCTGGTGGCAATCCCATCCGGATAAAGATATTTCCTAAGAGGGATGCGTTAAAATAGGCTCTGGAGTAATGCAGAGTTGCTGTCTCATTAAAATCTAACCCCAAAGCGCGATCGCCCAAAACTAGAGTAAAAAATTCTCCCCAAACTCCACAAGTTAAGGGACGATTAATTGACCATGTTAAGGGGTGAATTACTCCAGGAATCACTTCGGCGGCGATTTTGCGCGTCCAAATTGGTAGTAGAGTGGTGATCGGTCGAGATTGTAACACCCAAAGCGTTTGGCCGTCGTAACTCCATTCAATATCTTGAGGAGTGCCATGATAGCGTTTTTCGAGCCGATGAGCTAAGTATGCAACTTGCTTGATTAATGCTGGTGGAACTCGTCCAGTCCCCTCTAATTGCACAGAGGGAGATTTTTCTGTTTCAACGACAAAAGCGCGATATTGTTCTGGTGTGACTTTTCCTGAAACGATTTGCGTGGGACTACCGGGAAGGGCTTCAATGATGATTGCATCACCTTGCTGAGTAATAGGATCGCGGCTGAAAGCAACGCCAGAATATACACTCTGGACTTGTTGTTGAATCAATACAGCCATTGCTGTATCATTTGAACCGCGATCGCGCCGATATTGCACAGCAGATGGATGATTGTAAGAAGCTTGAACTTGAGCGATCGCTGACTGCAATGCTTCTGGGCTAGTAACATTTAAAACTGTTTCATACTGTCCAGCAGCAGAAGCCTGTTCTGAATCTTCGCCAATGGCAGAGGAACGTACCACCAAGGGGGATAATTCTGATGGTTGGAGAAATTCTGTCAACACTTGAGGATCGTCAATTGGGGCTAGTACCCATCCCTTTGGGACTGGATAACCCCAGCGCTTAATTTGGGATAATGTAGCCGCCTTTTCTCCAACAATGGCAGCATCTAACTCTTCATCTAAAGAAATCATCGCGCGTTGGCGTAGCCCGTCGTAGACATCGCCCCGTAAAAATTCCAACATCGCTTGCGATTCTGTTTGCGCCTCTTTAACTGGTAAATTCATATCATTAGGAATTTTGGTATAAATCCAGCCCATTAAACCAGCTAACGCCATAGCAGCAAGTATTCTAGGGATATCGCTAATGTGCAAAATTGCCACAAACAGAGGAAAGAGAAGCAAAACCCCAAATTTTACTACCTGTTTTGATTGCAGAATTGTAAAGCTAATACCTGCAAAGAAAGATACAAATAGTGCCACAAGTGGATCGTGTACGACAAATCCCCAGACTACATTTGTCGTACCGGCTCCTCTGCCTATCCAGTATCTACCAACTACCAGAGCGATGAGAGCTATCAATTCCCAAAACGATCCCTCTGGGAAGAAAAGGCGGCTGAGGAAAACTGCCGCAATTCCTTTAAAAGCTTCTGACAAGACTGCCAGAATTCCGACAAACTTACCGCAGTGATAAAAGGCAGATGATACACTAATATTTCGTGTACCAACTTGGGATAATTGCTTCCCCGTTAGCGCGTAAGCGATCCATGCAATTAGGGGTAATCCGCCCAAAAGGGGGCAGATAATTAAAAGAACTAAGACACCCCAAGGTTCAAACATTCTGGATTTTGGATTTTAGATTTAAATTTTCCATCTAAAACCTCAAATCTAAAATCTAAAGTTTTTCTGAAATTTTTGATGGTAATTAGGGCGCTTTTATTTATTAGTTACAGAATGGACACATGGCAAAAACGGATTCCGTTTTTGCCAGTGTCCTTCTTAGACTACTAATGGTTTTAGTTTAGCGCATATGCAGCTTGCAGCGCCCAGATGATGAGAGCAGCGATCGATCCCAGAAGCAACACGGTAGAGATAGTGACTACTTTTGGGGAATCTGCACCCTCAAATTTCATAATTCCTCGATTTAAGTCGGACACAGCTTTGTAATCCTCTCTTTTTGGAGCATGAAACATTTGTCCGTTTTGATTGTAGTCCTTCTATTTATAGATGATGTTAAATTCCTAATATTATTTTGTTTAAGCTTGGCAATTTTTCCAACCCCACAATTACTTATTTTTTTAGAGGTATTAGTCTCATTTATCAATGATGGGGACTGGGGACTGGGTATTGGGGACTAGGGACTGGAAAACAACTCTTACCCCAGTCCCCAATACCCAATACCCAGTCCCCAATACCCAATACCCAATATCGGACAATATGTACTAAAATCAATGACTTGAGTCACAAAGAGAGCAATCATGGCATCCATCCGCGAGTTGCACCAACAGCTGGTTAAGAAAGAACGTTCTGCCGTTGAAATTACCCAAGAAGCTTTAGAGCGCATTCAAGCGTTAGAGCCGAAACTGCACAGCTTTTTATGTGTTACCGCAGAACGGGCATTAGAGCAGGCCAGTGCTGTGGATGCCAAAATTGCAGCCGGAGAAGAAATCGGGCTGCTAGCAGGCATTCCGGTTGGGATTAAGGACAATATGTGTACCAAGGGGATTCCTACTACCTGCGCCTCTCGAATTTTGGAAAATTTTGTGCCGCCTTACGAATCAACGGCGACGCAAAAACTGGCAGATGCTGGGGCGGTGATGGTAGGCAAAACCAACTTAGATGAGTTTGCGATGGGTAGTTCCACAGAAAACTCTGCTTACCAAGTCACGGCTAATCCTTGGGATTTATCACGAGTTCCAGGTGGTTCTTCGGGCGGTTCTGCGGCGGCGGTGTCGTCTGAAGAATGTGTAGTTGCTCTCGGTTCTGATACTGGTGGTTCGATTCGCCAACCTGCGTCTTTCTGCGGTGTTGTGGGGATGAAACCAACTTATGGTTTGGTTTCGCGTTATGGTTTGGTGGCTTACGCTTCGTCTTTGGATCAAATTGGGCCATTTGCAAATACTGTGGAAGATGCGGCAATATTATTAAATGCGATCGCAGGTCACGATCCCAAAGACTCTACCAGCCTGAAAGTTGCCATTCCCAACTACGCCGCCAGCTTCAAGCCAGACTTCAAACCCAGAGGTCAACTAAGAATTGGCATTATTAAAGAAACTTTTGGTGAAGGTTTAGACTCTGTAGTGGAACAAGCTGTTACCAAAGCAGTAGATGTATTACAAGCTTTGGGAGCGGAGATTCATATAGTTTCCTGTCCGCGCTTTCGTTATGGCTTACCCACTTACTACATCATCGCCCCATCTGAAGCGTCAGCAAACTTGGCTCGTTACGATGGCGTTAAATATGGCTACCGCGCTCCTGATGCCGATAATCTGCTATCGATGTACACCCGTACCCGTGCTGCTGGTTTTGGTACAGAAGTCAAACGCCGAATTATGATTGGTACTTACGCACTTTCGGCTGGCTATTACGATGCTTATTATCTGAAAGCGCAAAAAGTCCGCACCCTAATTAAGCAAGACTTTGAAAAGGCTTTTGGGGTGGTTGATGTGTTAGTTTGTCCCACATCTCCCACAACCGCATTTAAAGCAGGGGAAAAAACTACTGACCCCTTGAGTATGTATTTAACTGACTTGATGACTATTCCTGTGAATCTTGCTGGTTTACCTAGTTTAAGTTTGCCATGCGGTTTTGACGATCGAGGTCTACCAATAGGATTACAGCTAATTGGCAATGTATTGCGAGAAGACCAACTGTTTCAGGTAGCCTACGCTTATGAGCAATCTACTACTTGGCATCTGCGTAAACCACAAATATCTTGAAATTGGGAATTGGGAATTGGGAATTGGGAATTGAGCAATGATAATCAATCAATAGTTCTTCAGCCCTTCTTCCCCTGCTCCC